>WSZX01000473.1 GCA_013139935.1 Ardenticatenales bacterium | reverse complement strand
GGACGGTATACAATTGTTGTGATTCCCCATAGTGTGCAGCAAGCCGCGCGGGTGGCAGACTGGGCAGCGTTTTTTCTCCAGGGAGAACTGATAGAGTATGGTCCAGGAACCACACTCTTTACCAATCCGCAGGATCAGCGCACCGAAGACTATATCACTGGGCGTTTTGGCTAGCGCCGTTGGCTTGCTCGCTTTGGCAGCTCCGCCGATAACGGGAGAAAGGGGATTGCCATGAATGAATCCACTTCTGGACAGAACGGCGCCGCAACCATGCCGCAGGATATGATCCGTATCCAACAGTGGATAGCAGAACAGATAATCGCCGAATTGCCAGAGGAGGATACCTGGCATCGAACCCCGGAATCAACTCGTCTGGTCACTGATCGATTTATCGATCTCTACCGGCGGTCCGGCCTCAGCTATTCAGAGGCGGACCAGAAAAAGCTGTTCGGCGATGTGGTGGATGACGTGCTAGGCTTCGGGCCGGTCCAGCAATTCCTGGATGATCCAGGGGTCACCGAGATCATGGTCAACGGCCCGAAAAAAGTCTGGGTGGAACGCGCTGGAAGGCTGTCCGTGACGGATGTTCGTTTTGAGAGCGATGATCAGGTGATGCGCCTTGCCCGGCGCATCCTTGGGCCGTTGGGTCGCAGTGTTGACCGGTCGCAACCTAGGGCGGATGCACGCCTGCCCGATGGCTCCCGCGTGAATATCATTGTCCCTCCTTGTGCCATCGACGGACCCACCATCACGATCCGGAAATTTCCCGAGAACCCGCTCACGGCGGAGGATCTAATTCGTCTTGGTACGCTAACCGAGCAGGCAGCTGAGTTCTTGCGTGCCTGCGTCAACGCAGCACTCAACATCGTTGTCTCTGGCGGCACCGGCTCCGGCAAGACGACGGTGCTGAATGTGCTCTCTTCCTACATCCCACACCACGAGCGCATTGTGACCATTGAGGACGCGGCCGAACTCCAACTTCTTCAGCCGCATGTGGTGCGGCTGGAGACCACGCCCGTGCTGCCTGATGGGACCGGCCGGATGGACATCCGCGAACTCGTGATCAACAGCCTGCGGATGCGACCGGATCGGATTGTGATTGGCGAGTGTCGTGGTGGTGAGGCGCTCGACATGCTTCAGGCGATGAACACGGGGCATGATGGTAGCCTGACCACCGTTCATGCCAACAGCCCGCGTGACTGCATCGTCCGATTGGAGACGCTCTGTTTGATGGCTGGCCTTGATTTGCCGGCACACGTCATCCGCCAACAGATTGTCTCGGCCGTGGACTTGATTGTGCAGCAGTCCCGCATGCGCGATGGGTCGCGCAAGATCCTGCAAATGTCCGAGGTTCAACGGCTGGAAGGGGATGCCGCTGTGCTGCAGGACATCTTCCTCTACCAGGCCCCCCCGTTCACGGGCGAAGGGGAGGCCGCTGGCCGGCTTGAACCCACCGGTATGCGACCCAACTTTTTGCCGCGCCTTGAGGAAGCAGGCTTCAAGCTCGGTGGCCGGGTGTTTGGCACGACCGGCTTTCTCGTGGCCGGCCGGCGCTAGCCGGGCGCTGTCTACTCGCCGGGCTGCGGCCGATATTCTCCCTCCAGCCAACGCGCTCCGTCCGACCACCCCTCTTTCTTCCAGATGGGGACGATTTCCTTGATTCGGTCGATGATGAATCGCGTGGCCTCAAACGCCCCATCGTCCCGGTGGGGAGCGCCAACCGCGACGAGCACGGCCGTTTCGCCCGGGTCGAGGTGCCCTACCCGGTGGACCACCGTCACGCGCCGAATCTTTGGCCACCGCTCCCGTGCCTCGGTAACCACCTGGCGCAATTTGGCGACCGCCATTTCAGGGTAGGCCTCGTATTCCAGGTGATCGACCGGCCGGCCGAGACTGCTGTCGCGCACAACACCGGTGAAGCTGACTACTGCTCCCGCGCCCGGCTCGGCGACCAGTTCCACCAGCACGCCATAGTCGATCGGTTCTTCACTGATGGCCGCGTGCGTCATCTCGCAACCGCCACTCACGGGTGGGAATATGGCAACCTCGTCGCCATTGGACAGTTGCTCTGTCCGCCCTGCATAGTTTTGGTTGATGGAAACGATGATGTGGCCGAGATGGGGTCCGAGGGCGGGGCAGTCAGCCTCCAGGCGATCAAGTAGATCGGCCACTGTGGAACCGGTGGGCAATTCCAGTGCCAGCTCGGTCGTGCCCAAGATCTGGCGCGCCAGAGCAAAAGCGCGCACCCGAATCTCTATCCGTTCTCTTGCCATGCCTGATTGCCTCCATCTGCTAATCTGCAGATGCTAGTCTATCATGCCCAGACCCTTGCCGCAATAAAGGCGGGCGCGGCGTCTTGTCTGTTGCTTGACACCCTCCGCCGGCGGTCTGGACACTCCTCACCGGGCTGATACAATTGCTCAATGCGAACCTCCAACGAGAGACATAGCGCTCAACCCCGGTGGATAGGCTTGGCTCTGGTAGGCGTGTTGCTGCTCACCCTCTGCCTGCGGCTGACCGGGCTGGACTGGGATGGCCTGAACCATCTCCATCCAGATGAACGTTACATCGTGTGGGTGGGCACCACCATTGAGGTTCCGCCGGATTGGGAGTCGGCCTTTGATCCCGAGCTTTCCACCTTCAACCCTTTCCGTTGGCCGCCCGAAGCAGAGAGCGCCGGCATAGGGGTGAATCAGGGCGAGTCGCGCGCCTTTGCCTATGGTCATTGGCCGCTCTACCTGGGTGTGGCGGCCGCCCACCTGCTGGATGGCGCCGGGGCAAAAGAGGGCGACGGCGGCATCCACCTCCCGGAGGGCTGGACGCTGGCGCGTGATCTGCTGAACGTCCCCGGCCGCATCGAGTACCGCCACCTGCTCTTGGTCGGCCGGACGTTGGCGGCGCTCTTTGACACGCTCACCGTCATGTTGGTGTTTCTGCTGGGACGGCGGCTCTATGGGCCGGTGGCCGGACTGCTGGCTGCTGCCTTTGTTGCGCTGGCCGTGCTGCACATCCAACAGGCTCGCTTTTTCGTGAGCGATCCATTCCTGACCACAGCCGTCGTGGCGGCCGTCTATTGGATGGTCAGACGGGTAGAGAGCGAGCGCTGGCGGGACACGCTGGTTGCCGGGGCGCTGGTTGGTTTGGCAGCGGGGGCCAAGTTCAGCGCCATCATGCTGGTCCTGCCCTTGGCCGCGGCGCTCCTGTGGCGGCAGCGGATGTCCCCGACGGGCAGGGAGACTGCCCTGCGGCGTCGGGTGCTTGGTTGGTGGCGTGGCCATCGCCGGCCGGTGCTGGAATTCACCTTGGCGCTGCTGGTTGGCGCCGTTGTCTTTGCTGTCACCAATCCCTTTGCCCTGCTTGACCACACTTGCGAGGGCTCCATTGGTGGTTTCAGCGTCCCGCTGCTGAGCCTGAGGATCAAAGCCATCGCCACCCAATCCTGCTATTTGAAGAACATCGGGACCCAGGCGGCGATGGTCCGGGGGAGCGATCGGATACCGTTCACTCTTCAGTACATCGGTACGCTCCCGTACTTCTACTACCTGGATCAGATGTTCCGCTGGGGATTGGGAGCACCGCTGGCGCTGGTGAGTCTCGGGGGTCTGCTTTGGGGCATTGCCCGTGTGTGGCGCCCCCGGCCGCTGTCGAAACCGGGTGAGGCGGTACTGCTGGCCTGGGTGCTGCCCTTTCTTGCTGTCACCGGCTGGTTTCAGGTCAAATTCCTCCGCTATCTCTTGCCGCTGACCCCCTTTCTTGCTATCTATGGCGCCGGGCTGCTGAGCGGTGGTTGGGGGAATGGACGCCGGGCTGCCTCGCGCAGGCCGGTGTTTCGCATCTTGGGCCACGCGGCGTGGGCGGGTACGCTTCTGTTCACCGCCCTGTGGGCGGCCGCCTTTGTGGGTCTCTATCGCGTGGATGAGCACCCTTGGGTCGCTGCCTCTCGCTGGATCTACCAGAACGCCCCGGATGGCAGTATCCTTGCCACCGAGCACTGGGATCACGCCCTCCCGCTCAAGTTGCGTGACCAAGACGGCCGGCCGATCTCCAAGAGGTATCGTCCGGTCAAGCTCGAGTGGTTTGATGTGGAGGACCGGCTGGGGCGCGAGAGTTCCCGTGTGGAACTGGAGGCTGCTGCGCAACGGGTGGCGAGCAGTGACTATCTCATTCTGGCCAGCAACCGTCTTTACGGCGTAATTCCTCGCTTGGCGGAACGCTTTCCGGAAGGGGCCGCGTACTATCGGCTGCTCTTCTCGGGAGCGCTGGGGTTCGAGTTGGTTCATTGGGACAGCCGCTACCCCACCCTGGGGCCCGTAACGGTGATTGATGACAGCTTTGCCTGGCCCGCTCTCTCTCCCCCGTCTGTGCTGCTGGAACGGTGGTCCGCCGCCGGGCGCTGGGTCCTTAACTGGGGACCGGCCGATGAAAGCTTTACCGTGTACGATCACCCGCTGGTGCTAATCTTCGAGAACCGGGACCGGTTGAGTGCCGAAGAGTTGGAGATGCTCATCCGTGTCGAGGCTGGGGTGGGCGACCGGGAAACAGATGCCGCGCCTGAGCCATGACCGGCGGTGCAACAGTCCGCAAGTCGGGTATAATGCGCTCAGCACACCGGCTCGAAAAGGACGAGCCCCGGTGTTCTGTAAACCGCATTCGTGTCGCGCAGGGAGGATCAGACCAACAGGTGGCCCCCCCTTCAACGCGCAGCCCAAGATCGGAGCCGTTCTCGCATGTCTGAACGCGTGCAAATCTGGATTGGAATAATCATCACCCTGGTCTGCGTGGGTGTGGTGCTCTGGATTGTGGATCTGGGCCAGGTGCTCGCTGCCCTCCAGTCGGCCAACTGGCAGATCGTTGTCCTGCCGGTGGTGGCCTGCCAGGTTGTTTTCATGCTGCTGCGGGCATGGCGCTGGCGGCTGATGCTGGGTACGAGAGTCCGGTACTGGCCTCTGTTCCACGCCCAGAACGTCGG
>WSZX01000515.1 GCA_013139935.1 Ardenticatenales bacterium | reverse complement strand
GAGAGAGCTGGAGAATCGGAGGGATCGATATCAGCACCGTGAAGCTCAATCACCCCTACAACTCGGTGGGCTTTCGCTTCCGGGCCGGCGGGCGAACGGCCGTGATCTGCACCGATACTGCGCCGTTCTCCGGTATTCTGTTTGGATACGAGTACCGGCCGCGTCCCCCGCTTCCTGACGAAACCCCGGACCCGTACGAACAGGGACGGCTGTTGGAGATGCGCCGGGCCGTCATTGAGCAGAGCGATTCTACCGATCTGCTGATATACGATGCCCATTTCACCCGCGAGGAATACCCACGGTTTGCTCACTTTGGGCACAGCACGCCGTACCACGCCCTCCGGATCGCACAGGAATCCCAGGCCAAGCGGCTCGTTCTCTTCCACCATGCACCGGGCCGCAGCGATGCAGCCCTGGCAGAGATCGAAAACCGTTATGGGGCACGCGCGGTCCGATTGGGGATAGAGCTGAGCGCCGCCCGCGAAGGGGAAAGGATCACTCTCTGATGAAGATCCGTTTCTGGGGTGTGCGAAGCGACATACCGGTTCCTGGACGGGGCACGCTCCGATACGGTGGTCACACTCTTTGTACGACCGTCACCAACGATCAGAATGATCTCTGCATCCTTGATGCCGGCTCTGGCCTGATCTCGCTGGGAGGCTCTCTGATGAATGGTCGCTTTTCCCGGGGAGAGGGAAAGGCGTTGTTGCTCATCAGTCACGGCGCGTGGGATCATACGCAGGGAATCGGGTTCTTTGGCCCCTTTCTCATTCGCGGCAACCGGTTCACCTTGTGCGGTTTGGGTACCGGAGATGCGGCGCTCGTTGAGTCATTGGAGGCGCGTCTGGCGCCGGCTCTATCACCCCTTCAGAGCCTGGAGCACCTGGTGGCGCGCATGGTCTTCCGAGATGCCGACCATCGGGGAATCCAGTGGGGCGCAATCCAGGTCGAATCACAACCGCTGCCCTGCGGCACCGAGCACGAATACGATTCCCAACCGCTGGCCTATCGGCTGAGACAGGCGGGCCGGTCTCTGGTCTACATCCCCCGGGCCGAGTACCCAGACGGAGCCGCCCCGGATCCGGTAATTGCCTTTTGTCGCGGGGCGCACCTGCTCATACACGAGGCCTATTGTTCGGCCGGTGACCTTCAACCAGGATTGGGACACAGCTCGGCCGGCGCGGCGGTGGATCTGGCGCTGCGGGCCGGCATTCCTCGGTTGGCCTTGTTCCACTATAGTCCGGCCTACGACGACGATCACATCGAGCGGATGGTCCAGACATGTTCGGGCGGGACTGTCGACCGACCGGTCGCCATCGTCGGAGCGCGCGAGGGACTCGAGCTGATCGTCTGACTGTCCGTCATCCCCCAACTGGTTGACAGACGACGCAGGCCAGGGGCCACGGCGGGTGGCGTGCCGCCTGGCACGACGCGATGTCATCTCTCAATATGGCACAGGTATTCTATTCACGGCGTGGGCGACGACAGGGCGGCGTAGGTTCGCAAGGCGACGCTTCGATGCCTTGGGTCAGCATCATGTCTCACTTGGGTCAACCGAGATGCAGGCAATCATCATCCGGGTCGTGGGAGGGTGCCGAAACAGAGCGAGTCGCCGTTCCCTCGGCAGGCGCGCTGCGAAAGGGGAACCAGCGGCGGTGGGCAGGCAAGAAAATTCCCCCACGGGAGGATTTCACAGAATCAGGGCTGACCCAGCAGCCCGACTGCCTGCCCTGCTAGGGTGGTCACACCAGCGAGATCAATAGCCAGCCGCCCAATGCCAGGAAAAGAAAGGACAAGCCCAGTTTGACGGTCGACGCTCGGCGTTGCAGAAAGTCGCTGAACTGCTTGGCCCCGGTGCCATAGTAGGCTAATACAAACACTACCACCAGCGGAGCAGTAAAGAGCAGGTTGTAGATGACCAGGAACAGAGTCGCCCGTGCCTTGAGATCTGGCATGCTCATGACAAAGATGATGGTGGGTAGATAGACCTGCCCGGTGCACGCCAGTTCCAGAAAGGAGACAACGACGCCGGCGCCGAATGCGGCCCCCACAAACGCCCGCGAGGTGCGGGTTCTGCGGATGACAGCATTGATCTTGAGGCGGAGCTTGTGCGGCAGGTTGAGCGACATATCCGCTACATTGCCGCGCCGGGCCTTGAGATAGTCCAGGAAGCTAAACGCGGCCAGCACAATGCAAAAGGCACCCGTAAGCCCATACACCCACCGCCCGAGTTGAGTCAGCAGGTCACCCAACAGGTCAAGCACACGGTAGAAACCGAGTCCCACTCCCATGTAGGCCAGGAATACCCCAGAGGTGAAGGCGGCCCCCACCAGCAGTATCTCTCTCCCCTTTCGCCCGCTGATGGTGAGGTAGGAGACGAAGAAGATCAGGGTGGCAAAGGCGCACGGATTGAGCCCGTCCACCAGCCCGGCAAACACAACGGTAAAAGCCCCTAGCGATTCGAAGCGCTCGACAATCCCCCGACGCACGGCGCTCCCGGCCGATTCTTCCCAGCCTTCCCAGAATCGCTCCGCTCCGTCCGGAGTGTACTCAATTATCAGGGCTTCAAGCGATTGCGCGTCGAGCTCCTCTTCCAACACATAGTCATCGCCCACAAAGACGGTTGGAGCGGTGAGACGGCGCAATTGGGGAACACCAGCCCGTTCGCCCAGCCATTCGGACAGCGCCGGGTCGTCCCGCACATTGTACTCTTCCACCACCAACTGAGGGTATCTCTCCAGCAGGTAGTTGAGGTCGGCTTGGACCCGGTCGCAGTCCTGGCAACCGGTCTGGTAGAAATAGGCCAGATAGATTGGCTCCGCCGTGCTCGCCACCTCCTCTGGCTCCTCCCCAGTGGTCTGATCCAACAGACGTTGGAGACCCGGGATTGGCGGATAGTCGACGCCTCCCTGCTCCAGATGCTCTTCAATCAAGCGGTCCAGGTCATTGCGGATTTCAAGAGTGCCCACGAGATGGGTGCCGCCGATGTACACGGCCGGCACACCTTGCCGCTGAGGCGGCACCTCAAACAGGTCGACCGCCGCCAGGTAGACCTGGTACTCGGCCGGGCCGGCCGCTGCTACGGAAGCGATTTCCAGTTGTTCGCCATACTTTTCCACCAACTGTGGAAGGTCATTTTCCATGACCTCGTGGCAGTGAGGTCAGGTGTCGGACCAGAAAAAGACCAGCCGAACGACTCCATCGGCGGCCGCGGCGGGGGAATTGGAATAAACACCTGCGAGGCTCAACAGAACCACTAGCACGATGGCCATCCAACTTTTCATATCAGACTCCGCTAACCAGGAATTCCCAGTTCGATCCACCGCACAAAAGTGTCCATTCCGGCAAGCATCATCTCCCGCCCCTGCCCCTCCGGACACCCACTTGAGAAACAGCTTCCCGCTTTGAATGTTTTAGCAAGTGCACTTTGGTGTGCGCAGCCCACCAAGGGCTGCGCCCCGTGTGGGCCGCACCCGGTTTGGGCTGTTCACAGTGCAGAACAATCACAGGAATTCTAGGCTGCAGTTGAACAAGTTCAAGTGTCAACCGTCACCAACCGGCACCCGCAAAAGGCACCCGGTCCGGCCCCCCCTTCCGGCAGTCAACGCGCTCCGGCCGGGCCGGTCATTGCGCAGCCGGGCGGGCCACTAGGTAACCCGGCCGGCCACGATGCAGCGTGGCAAGCTCTCAGAACGCCCCTTCCCCCTTGAGCACTATCCACGGGGTTCTGACGAGGATATAGAGATCGAGCCACAGGGAGTAGTTCTGGATGTAGAACAGGTCGTCCCGGGTCTTGAGCTCGAGGCTCTTTTCCGAGCGGCCGTTCACCTGCCACCA
>WSZX01000078.1 GCA_013139935.1 Ardenticatenales bacterium | reverse complement strand
CTCTTCTTTGTCGTTCTGCGCCTCAGTGATGCCATCGGTATAGAGCACCAGGACATCGCCCGGGTCGATCTGCGCCACCGCCTGGTCCCAGGTTCTATCTTCCAGCAGCCCCAGCGGGATACCCGTGTTGACCAGCTTCTGCACGTCACTGGAGCGAAAGATGAGCGGTGGGCAGTTTCCCGCATTACAGTAGACCAACCGGCCGGTGATGGGATCAAGGATGCCATAGGAGACGGCGACGAACTGTTTGGCGTTGGTATCTTCCAGAATGCGGCGATTGACGGCGGTCAGAACCAGCTCGGGATCGGCCGGGTATTCCGCCGCATAGGTGCGGATGAGTGCCCAGCTCAAGGCCATGAATAGGGCTGCCCCAACGCCCTTGTCGACCACGTCAGCGACCAGGATGCCCAGGCGCCCATCTGGCAGCAGGTTGACGTCATAGAAATCACCGGATGTCTCTCTGGCCGATCTCAGGGTTACTGACACTTGCCAGCCACGGATCTTCGGCAGGGCGCGGGGCAGAAAGCTAGCCTGCACCTCTCCCGCCAAGATCAACTCTTGCTCCATTTTTTGATTGGCGTCTTCCAGCCTCATGTTGGCGTGCTGGAGCTCTGTCTGCAGCCTGCGCAAGGCCAGGTGGGTTTTCACTCGGGCCAGAACCTCCTGGAATTGAAAGGGCTTGGTGACATAGTCCACGCCACCGATGGCAAAGGCCTTGACCTTGTCCTGGGTTTCATCGAGAGCGCTGATGAAAATGATCGGGATGTCACGCGTGCGTGCGTCGGCTTTCAGACGTTTGCACACCTGATAACCATCCATCTCTGGCATTCTGATGTCGAGGAGAATCAGGTCGGGCGGTTGCGCCTGCGCCGCCGCCAGCGCCACGGATCCATCGGGCGCTGGGCGAACTTGATATCCGTTCTCCACCAGCATCTGGGACAGCAGACGGAGGTTGGCTGGCTTGTCATCAACGATCAAGATGTCCGCTGTTGGCGTATTGGCTCTGCCAGGACTCATCTCTGTCCTCCGGTCTGCTGGACGTGCGCCAGGATCTTTTTGTACTCAAAGCTGTGTGCCATCTTTGCCAGCGCATACGCCAGAGGTGCGTTCTGACCCCGGATCTCTTCGATGAGAGTGAGAATCAGGCTCATGTCCGCCCGGAGGGTCGCCCGCTCGAGGTCAGCCGCCCACTCGGCCGGGTCACGTACGGCCTCAGCCGGAGCCGTCACCGCGGTTACCGGGACCGTAATGCCTGCCGGGCGGGCCGCGGCCGGATCTGAACTGGCCTCCTCGTACACAAAGCGCACCGCTAGATGTTTGGCCAACATTTCATAGATCTCTTCGTGTCGGAATGGCTTGCGCACAAAATCATCGCAGCCTTCCGAGAGCGCCCTTTCTCTGTCATCGTCAAAGGCGGTGGCGGTCAGTGCAATGATGATCGTCGGCTTGCTCTGGGTCGCCGCTTGCGTTCTGCTCTGCTGGAGGGCTCTGATTCGATTGGTCGCCTCGTGCCCATCCATGATCGGCATCCGGATATCCATCCAGATGAGGTGGGGCGCCCAGCGTTTCCACACCTCGAGCGCCTGTTGTCCGTTCGCCACTGCCTCGACCTCAAAACCCAGCGGTTCCAGCAGTCGCACCAGCAGTTTGCGGCTGGCTGCCTTGTCCTCGGCGATCAATAGGCGATAGGTGGGCTGATTGGGCGCTAGCGCCAGAACGCGACGCGCAACCCGCGTCGCCTGCACCTCGGCCGCGCCCAACGGGACCGCCTCAATCGGCACGTCGAATCGGAATATGGTTCCGGTGCCCGGCTCACTGCTCACCGTGAGGTCGCCTCCCATTAGGCGGACCGATTTCCGGCTGATGGAAAGACCCAGACCACTTCCTTCGTGAGATTCCTTCCCGCTGGTCGCCTGCACAAAGGGGTCAAAGATTACCGCCAACTCCTTGGGTCCCATGCCCGGCCCCGTGTCCTTTACCTTGAAATGAAGCTGAGATCGATAGGGAGCCCCGTTTCTCATCGTCGGTGCTTGATGCTCTCTGCTCCACGTATGGAGCTTGATGACGCCCTCCCGCGTGAACTTGACCGCGTTGCCCAACAGATTGACCAACACCTGTCGCAGTTTGCTCTCGTCTCCCCGGATGAACTGGGGAACGCTGTCGGCTCTCCCAAAGCTCAGTCTTAACCCCTTGGCCTCGGTTCGCAGGGCAAACATCTCTTCTAGCCCGTCGAGCAGGTGATACAGGTCAAAGGTGGTCTCCTGTAATTCCACCTGGCCGGCTTCTATCTTGGACATTTCCAACACATCATTGATCAAGGCGAGCAGATGCTCGCCGCTCCGATTGATGATCCCCAGGTTTTCACGCTGCTCCGTGGTGAGGTTTGCGTCCCGATCCATCAACTGGGTAAAGCCCAGAATGGCGTTCAGCGGCGTGCGCAGTTCGTGGCTCATGCTGGCCAGGAATGCGCTCTTGGCGTCGCTGGCAGCTTCGGCCTGACGGCGAGCTTCCTGCAGGCTGGTGATGTCATGGTAAATGACGATAAAGCCAACCGTTTCTTCTCCTACGATCACCGGCAAGGCTAGAATCTCCACATCGACCAGGGAGCCATCCCGGTGGGTGCGTTGTGCGGTGGCCCGGACACGGATTGCATTGATCGCCTGATTGGTGAGGTGTACTGCCTCCTCCGCGAGCCGCGGGTCATTTGCCACTAGATCATCCAGGCACTGGCCAATCGCCTCTTCCGGCGCGTACCCGAATAGCTTTTCCGCGGCCGGGCTCCATGACACAACGCATGCGTCCAGATCGGCCGTGACTACGGCAACAGGACTGTTGACAAAAAGGGCCTCATAATACTCTTTCTGGCGGCGGAGCTCTTCCTCGAATCTTCTGCGTTCGGTGATATCGTGGTAGATGACAATAAAGCCTACTTCCTCGTCGGCCATGATCACCGGCAAGCCCCGCAGTTCCACGTCGACCACAGAGCCATCCTTGCGCGTGCGTCGGGTGGTAACCTTGGTGCGGACCCCCTGGATGGCTTGTCGGGTGAGGGCCGCTGCTTCTTCCCGGAATCGGGGGTCATTGGCCACCAGATCGTCCAGGTGCCGGCCGATCGCCTCGTCCGGTGTGTACCCAAACAGCGTCTCCGCAGCCGGACTCCAGGAGACCACACTGCCGTTCAGATCCGCGGTAACCACCGCAACCGGGCTGTTAACAAAGAGGGCCTCATAGTACTCTTTCTGGCGGCGAATCTCATGCTCGTAGCGCTTTCGCCGGCTGATGTCTTCCAGGCTTCCTTCATAGTGCAGCACCTGCCCTTGCTCGTCCTTGACGGTGCGGGCGGTGTCGCCCAACCAGATGGTTGTGCCATCGTACCGGCGAACGCGGACCGGGAAATCGCGCACGACCCCTTTTCGCTCCATCAACTCCTGCCACCGATCACGCTCTTCGGGATCAACGTACAGGGCGGCCGTGTTGGCGACAGCAAGCAATTCCTGCCGGCTCGGGTAGCCCAGCAACTGCACGAATGCCGGACTGACATCCAGGATCTTGCCTTCCGGCGTGCTTCGATAAAGTCCCACGGGTACGCCGTCGAACAGGGTGCGATATCGTTCTTCGCTCTTTGCCAGTTCGGCCGTGCGCTCCTCGACCAGTTCCTCCAGATGCCCCTGGTACTTTTGCAGTTCGATCGCTGCCGTTCTGCGTTCGGTAATGTCCTCCAGGCTCCCTTCACATTGGAGCACCCGGCCTTTGTCGTCCCTCACGGCGCGAGCAGTGTTGTTGACCCAGATGATCGTGCCGTCGCGCTGGTACATCCGGATCACGGAACCGCGTACCATCCCTTCCCGCTCCACCTGATCCTTCCACCGCGCGCGCTCTTGCTGATCCACATTGATTTTGTCGAGATGGATCGCCAGTAGGTCCTCTCGGTTCGAGTAGCCGAGCATCTGCACTAGCGCCGGGTTTGCGTCCAGTATCTGCCCGCTGGGTGTGGAGCGGTAGAGCCCGGTTGGAACACCGTCAAAAAGCGTGCGGTGCCGCTCCTCGCTCGTCCGCAGCTCAGCCGTGCGCGCCTCCACCAGGCCCTCCAGGTCCTCCTGGTACTTGAGCAACTCTGCCTCGGCGCGTACCCGGTCAGCGATCTCTCGCTCCGCCTTATCGTACAATCGAGCGTTGTCGATGGCGATAGCTGCCTGAGAGGCCAATGTCTGCAAAAGTGCTTGGTGGGACGTGTCGAAGACGTTGGGAATGGTATAGTGCTGGACAACAATCGCGCCCAGCACCCGCTCTCCGCTGAGCATGGGCACCGCCAGGGCCGATGCGGGCACCCTGCCGACCGGATCCAACCCCAGTTCAAGGGTCCGTTCCAGCACGTTGTCGCGCAGCAGGATCGGTTTGCGGCGTTTGATGACATACCCCGAGAGAGTGGTATCAGCCAAAGTTCGCGTGCCAACCGGAATATCCTCCGGGTCGGAGCTGAGGGCTACCTCGAGTTCGTGGTGCTCCTCGTCGTAGAGTGCGATGATCATGTCCTCGGCATTCATCACCCGGCGCGCCTGTTGGTAGACGAGCTGCAATATGTCGTCGACCCTCAGCGTGGAGGAGAGGGCCTGGCCAATCTCGGTCAGGGTAGCCAGTTCTGCCACTCGCCGTTCCGTTTCGCCAAACAGCCGGGCATTCTCAATGGCGACAGCGGCCTGGTTGGCGATGGTTTCCAGCAACACCTGGTGAGATTCGTCGTAGGCACCTTCGTCGGTGTGGTCGTAGACCGAGATAACACCCAGCACGCGCTTCCCTCTCAGCATGGGCACGCTCAGTGCTGATGCCGAGCCTCCACCGATGATTATGGCACCCATCTCTCGTGCCCGCTTGACAGTAT
>WSZX01000221.1 GCA_013139935.1 Ardenticatenales bacterium | reverse complement strand
TCAACCCGGCCGCCAGCAGAGGACGGTCAGCAGACTGCAGGGCATCCAGCAGAGCCAGGCGGCGGGCCAAAGAGAGGCGCTGGGCTGCTTCCGCTGCCAGGACGTTGGCCAATTGGAAGGCGTGCATCTCACGGGTCAATAAGCTGCATCGTCGCTCCACACTCGATCTCCTCAAACACCAATGTGGCTTGCCGCGCAAGCAAATCACATAATTATCCGCAATTGGCTGCCATAGTACTGCAATAGACAAGGGCCGTCAGGGTGTGCCTTTATTGGTGACCGTTGCAGGGGAGGGGAGATTAGGGCGAGTTGTGCTGCTGACCATGGTCAGGAGGCGCTGGCTGCACGTACTTGATGCGGGACAACATCAAGGGATGTTCCAACTCTCTGGATTCTCGAACACTGTTTCGGCCGCGGTAGCCTGCAGAAACCGCACCATTTCTTCTGACAACCCAGCCGAATACGCCAACCCTTCCGGGCTTGACCGGAGAATGACACCATAGAAGACGCATGCAGATAGATAGGTTCCCTCTCTGGTGGGATGAAGCCCATCCATTTGCCACAGATCTAGCTGTGGGTCTTGTGCTATTCCACCTTGCCAGGCAATGCCAACTGGTGCGACCATCGCATCTAGCTCATGGGCGATTTCCAGATAACCCGACTGCAACTGCGCTTGCAGGTCAGCATATTCTTCATGCTCAACGCCAGCGAGACCGTTGCGCCGCCCCCACGTCATGAAGAGAACCGTGTTCGCGCCGCTTTCACCGATCTTCCTGTCCAATAGGCGGACTGCTGGATACATATGCTCGTTACGCTGCTCTGTGATGGCTGGAATGTCGCTCTGTTCCTGCAAGACCACGAAATCCCAGTCCCGCTGCTCTATCTTGTCGAGCGTCATTGCCGATGTTGCATGATCAGAGCAAGTCCAGCCTCCCTGCGCAGACATATTAACCTCCACCTCATGTCCGCCCGACCGGGCTAGGTCAGCAAACATCTCGGGTAGATGGTTGAAAAACGTAAAGCTGTTGCCAATAAACAGAACTCGTGCGGTGGTAGCCACAGTGGGTGTAGCTGTTGGGGCGGCAGTAGGCGCGGCTGACGGCGTTGGCGTGAGCGTAGGTTGTGGCGTGCCACAGGCGATCAGAAGCAGTATGACCAGTGAAAAGCCGAACGTATGCGCTAGGAATCTCTTGTGACTCAACGCATCTCTCCCTCTTCGCAGAGCCCCTAGTTGGGCAACTGGCTTTGATACATCTGGGCCGCACAACGGTCAGCCTCACCCGCCCGCGCGGGCCTATGCAACGAGACCATCACTACAGCACTCGCTACAAACATCAAGGCGCCGCTGATCAGCACCGCGCGGAGTGCCGGTCGGGTGCATGCGTTGTTATGCGGCCTACCAATCGGACAACCCGATCCAGCTGTCGAGACAGAGCGATTACTGAGGCCCTGCACAGGCACCTGTGAAGAGAGCTGCTACTCGTATGCTTTCAGCACCACCGGCAGGTACGCGCGGTCGGTGCGGCGGCGAGTTGTGTAGCGGTATACCCCTGCGCTGACCAGGGTGCCATCGGAGCTTGCTGTGTCTAGCATTCGTGCCGTGTCATCCTGTACATGCCCGCCGGTCGTGCCCGCGTACAGGATCACGCGGTCGCTGGTCGTCACCACAGCCAGTGAGTACACAGGCACTTGCCCCAGCACACCGGCGGCCGGAGACCACGACTGCGCGCCATCGGTCGAGCGGTAGAGCCCTTGGAGCGCGGCGTCATAGAGCACCGGTGGGCCGCCTAGCGCGACACTGGGCGCGAAAAGAAGGTCAGCGATGTTATGGCCTCCCCCATATTCAGTGGGTGTTGTCCAGGTCCCGCCGCCATCGTTCGAAACATATAGGGGAAGACAACCTTTGCTGACAAACACGCGATGGGTTCCTGGTTCCACCACGATGTTCAGCGCCAAATCTATTACCCCTGCACCGACGGGTTCCCAGGTCGCCCCACCATCGATGCTTTTGAATACGCCGCCACCATAGTCAATCAGACCTGTTGCGGCGTAGATCACCGTCGGGCTTGCCGGATCGTAGGCCAGATCGTTGACTGCGCTGATCTCTTGCGCGTGCGTAGGGTACACACGAGCCCAATGCTCCCCGTAATCTGTACTGCGGTAAATGCCGCCTCCTTGTTGGGTTGGGGAAGGACCACACCACTGGCTAACCCCGGCCAGCAACGTGCCGGGCTGCCCGGGGATGCCCAGCAAGGCTTTGGGAAACTGACCGCAATCGGAATATTGGGGAGGCGGGACAAGTTCAACATACGTGGGCCAGGTACCCCCGCCATCAGTGCTGACATAGACGCGGCCGTTCATCCCTACGTAGATGCGTGTGGGGTCGGTCGGATCCACCAACATGGAATCTGCGCTGCCATGTCCATCCCCCACGTGCGAAAACAGCCACGTCGTGCCTCCCCGTGTTGACTTGAAGACGCCCGGCTGGAAATCAACTCGGGCGTACACGATCTCCGGCTGGTTCGGGACAGTGACCAGTTGCTCCGGAACCATGGCTGTCAATCCTTGATTGACCACCTGCCAGGTCGCACCGCCGTCCGTTGTCTTGTGAACGCCATCCAGGTAACCGGCGAGATAGATCGTGCCTGCTTCCGTCGGGTGAAGAGCAATGTCGTGTATCGGAGCGTCGGGCCCAAAGGGCACCCAGGTATCGCCGCCATCGGCCGTCTTGTAGCCGTGGTTAGAGCAAGCGATGAACACCGTCCTTGATATGGTGGACGCAAAGTCAATGGACCAGGCGCAAATCGGCTGCCCCGGCTCGGGCTCCATGACCGTCCAGGCGGTGAGGCCCGCATTGGCACTCTTGAGCAGGACACAGGGATCGTCGAAGGCGTTACCGGAAGATACCCACACCTCGTGATCGCCGAAGGGATTGACGGCTAGCGTGGCCACGTACCCCACTACTGGTTTCGAAGCATAGGTCCACGACGCGGCGCCATCGGACGAGTGGAAGATATCGCCGCCGGCAGTGCCCAGGTACATGATATCTGGGTTATCCGGATGAAAGGCCAAGGCCGTTACCTGCGTATTGGTGAGTCCGTTGATGGCAGGCTCCCAATCCTGGCCCCAGTTTGTCGACACGATCAGGCCGCTTGAACCCTCCCCAAAGTCACAGGCGTGCACATAGACGGTTCCGGGGGTAGTTGGATGTGGATGGATGCCGAAACCTCCCCAGCAATCATAATCCGATGTGAAAGTAATGGGGAACGTGATGGTCAATGGAATCCAGGTCTCGCCTTCGTCGTCTGAACGGAAATGGTTTTGCAGAGGTTGGTGAGGAAAGCCGTGCACATAGATACGGTTGGGAGATAGCGGATCAATCGCCAGGCTGTTGGCCGAAGGGGCCAGCTTGAGCGACCAACTGTCGCCGCCATCCCGGCTGCGGAACAGGCCGACACTTCCCACAGAGGCATAAAGCGTCGCCGGCGTGAGCGGATTGATGTCAACCTCGGCGATCTCTCCGCCATAAAGCTCACCGGCGTTCCACACGCCGATACCCTGGGTCACGGTGAAGGCGTCGGATAGCATCCCAGATGCCGCACCGGGGCTCGGATTGGTCACTGTCAGGTTGTATGTGTTCACGTCCATTCCCCAAGGGACGAGCGCGGAAAGCCGGGTTGAACTTAGCCAGGTCACAGTTTGAAGCGGTGTGGTCTCCAGAGCCACCGTCGGCGTGGGGGCGAAGTTCGTTCCAGTGATGACGACCAGGCTGTCCAGGTCGTTGGGCGCCGAGCCAGGGTCAACCCCTGTCACGATTGGGGTCGGACTGTACAGCGTGAACGCATCTGCCAGCACATCCTGTGGATCGCCTGGCCCCGGATTGGTCACTGCAAGATCGTATACGCCTGGGAAGAGGCCACCTGGCACCGTCGTGGTGAGCGTGGTCGAGCTCACGTACACCACGGCAGGGCAGAGGGTTTCACCCAAGGCAACGGTAGGCGTGGGGACAAAACCTGTGCCTGTGATCACCAGCATCGCAGCTTGACCGTAGGTGCTGCTAACCGGGCTGAGACCCAGCAACACAGGGGCGGAATATTGCACTGTTATACCATCCGCCAGGGAGCCACTCTGCCCATCTGGGTTCGCTACCGTTACCGTGTACACGCCAACCGGGAAGGCCATAGGCACCGTTATCGTTAGCGTTGTAGTGCTTGCCCACCTTGCACCTCCTAACGATGTGCTGTCCAAGTAGACCGTTGGTGGGGTGATGACCTCTGTTCCCGACAGAACGGCGGCAAAGCCAGCACCGGAGATGGCGATGGAATTGTCGGAGTCATTGGTGATAGATGTTGGATCAATCCCAGTTATCGTTGGAGCACCATCGAGAGGAGCAGCCAATACATGGAGCAGGACAAGCAGCATAGCCGCTGAAATCAGAACAGCCGTCACTATTACACATATCTGTCTCTTCATTTCGATTCCTCCTTCCAGGATAGGCCGCATGACGTGTACTCATACAGAACCTCTCTGAATGAATATCATTCCTGGGCGATTATGAAGAAAAGCTCTGTAAAAGCCTCCGAATTTGGCAGATTCCAGGAATCTCCTGGATAGAAACCCCTGTGGCGTTCTATTACAGAACTAATCAACAGTGTATCATAATTCGGTTTCATCAGCAAAACCGGATTCCTGGAGACTCGCATGACCCGGCAACCCAAAACACTGCTTGACCGAGTGCGCGCCGGTCGTGAGATCTGGATCTGCCTATCGAATATGAAGCTCTCGGCCCGCGGGGGCATGACTGCCTCTGGCAGGCCGCCAGCAATCAGTTGCGCTATCAAGGAAGAGGAAGTTGGCCTGTCTGGCTAAGAGATCGCGGTGAAGCTCGCCGTCAAATGGGGTCGACATCCCCAAGCGC
>WSZX01000174.1 GCA_013139935.1 Ardenticatenales bacterium | reverse complement strand
CGGTAGTAAGAGCACGCTGGCTGACGCTCTTCAGGGCGTTCTCAAAGAACGTGACCGCTGGCCACTCTACCGTTCGGCCCGCCAAGATGATCTCCTCCAAGGTCTCATATGGGAGCATCGCCGCTCGTTCTTGCAGTGAACGAAACAGGCCGGCGGTCATCAGCGCGTCGGCCAGGGCACGGTGTGGCGGCGCGGCGGACGGGTTGGGAACCTCCAGGGAGCGTGTCAGAGCGCTCAGACTGTATTGGGCTGCCGTTGGGAGCAGGATCGAAGCGAGTTCCAGAGTATCCAGCCAAGCGTTGGCTCGGCACAGGCCGTTGCGGTGCAGAAAGGCTCGATCAAACGGCGCGCTGTGGGCTATCAACGTGAGGCCTTTCACCATTTGGGCTAAATTATGCCTGACCTGCAACAGCTTCGGTGCCTCGTCTACCTCTTCCTGAGTGATTCCCGTCAGTTCGGTGATGCTGGGGGGCACTCGCCGGCCGGGGTTTACCAGGCTGGACCACTTGCCCAGGATCTCGTCGCCTCGAAATCGGACAATGCCGATCTCCATGATCGCGTCCCGCTCATGGTTGAGGCCGGTAGTCTCCAGGTCGATGCTGGCGTAGGTAGGTTCCATCATCCCACCCCGACTGTAGCTCGGAAGAAAGGTGCGCGCATTATACCCTGGGCCCACAGGGGCGCCAAGCCCGTGCGATTGGCCCTCCGGAGGTTCCTCGACACCAGCACCACCCTATTTGCTCAATTCCTGGATCAATGATATAATGTTTCACGGTCGGGCGAGTAGCTCAGTTGGTTAGAGCGCACGGTTCACATCCGTGAGGTCATGAGTTCGAGTCTCTTCTCGCCCACAGGGCGATATGGGCTGCAGTGCGGTGTGGCACTTGCGGCCTTTTTGATAGCTGCGGGGCATTCGCAGCGGGCCAATTGGGTGGCTGGATGCGGAGAGACGTAGAACACAAGAACGCTGCGCGGACAGACCAAACTGTCGCTGCCGTGCGCTGGTTCGTCTACCTGGCGACGGCAGCCGCTTTTCTGGTGGTGTGGCTGCTTGACCTGGAAGGGGTCACGCTCTCCCTCGATTCATCCTTTATCCTTCTGCTTGCGGGGACCGCTCTCTTCTACAACCTGGTGGTGTCTGGGCTTGCTCATGGTGGCTGGCTCGCAGAGTTGCTGCCGGCCGGTACGATAGCGGCCGATGTGCTGCTGGCTGCCCTGGCCTACTTTGGCCTGGGCCCCGCTGCTGACGCCCTCTGCTTTGCGATCGACCCACTGATTCTGGTTGCGCTGTTGCCCGCTCTCACCGCTGCCCTCCGCTTCGGCTGGCGCGCAGGGACCTTGGTGGGGCTGCTCATGGGAGGGATCCGCAGTGGACTACTGCTATGGGGGTTGCCTGTCCCGGGTCCTGTTTACTATGTGGCGCTCTCTGCGTTCAGTGTGTTTGTCTTGGCCGGCCCTTCCTTTCTGGTCGGATTCGTCGGATACGTTGGAGAGCTGGCCTTTCGCCAGAACCTGATTCGGAAGCTCAAGGAGACCCAAAGGACAGTCGAGACACAGCGGGCGGCCCTGGAGCGTGGAGACGCCCTGCAGGAAATGACTACCGTCATGAGCGCTGCCCGAGGTTTCGAGTATGTGCTCGATTTGGCGCTAGAGATCGTGGAACAGGCGATGGCCGAGTGGGGGGCAAAGGGGCAGCTGATCGGGATGGTGTTCCTTTTTGACGATGACAAGGGGATGCGACTGGCCGCCTCCTGCAATCTTCCCCGCTACGATTGGGACCGAGGGATTCCCGGTGAATCAGGGATCGTGGCCCGGTGTTTGAAGGAAGCAGAACTGGTCGTCACTGACTCGCCGGGAAACGATCCAGAGTTGTCTGCTTTCACTGGGTTCACGGATTGCAGGGTGGCTGTTGCTGTACCTCTTCACGTCGGCTTTGAGAACTATGGAGCGATGGCCCTGGCCACGGCAGCGTTGGAAGAGTTCGATGAGGGGCAGTCCGGGCTCTTTGCAGCTGTTGGTAACCGGGCAGCAATTGCTCTGAACAATTCGATGCTTTACCAGAACCTTCAGGCCGAGAAGGACCGCCTAGTGGCTGTTGAGGAGCAGGCCAGGCACAAACTGTCGCGGGACCTTCACGATGGCCCGACGCAGAGTATCTCGGCCGTTGCCATGAGGATCAATTTTGCGCGAAAAGCGCTGGTGCAGGACCCGGAGCGAATGGCGGAGGAGCTGGAGATCATCGAGAACATGGCCCGCCAAACGATGAAAGATATCCGGCACATGCTGTTTACTCTGCGGCCTCTGGTGCTGGAGACCAAGGGGTTGGTGCCGGCTCTTCAGTCATTGGCGGACAAGGTCTCAGGCGCCGACGATCTCAACATCCAGGTGCGGGAGATTGACGGGGCAACAACCCATCTTGATGCCAACCGGGCTGGCGTCATTTTTTACATTGTTGAAGAGGCGCTGGGCAATGCCCGCAAATATTCGAAGGCAGATCTGATCGAGATCCGTCTGTGGAGGGAGGAAGACCTGTTCGTCGACCAGGTAGCGGACGATGGGATAGGGTTCAACACTCAGGAGGTCTTGGGTAACTATGAAACCCGAGGGAGCTTGGGAATGGTGAACATGCGCGAGCGAGCCGCGTTGATCGACGGTTCTCTCGATATTAAATCCGAGCCGGGACGGGGGACAACTATCACCTTACTGGTACCATTGCGGGAAGGCTCCGCCGCCGCGTGATACCTGGCAGGTAGCAACCCGTGCGCCAGTACCTTCTGCGGCTGGACCAACTGGGGCCTGGTCGAGAACTGGCGCTGTGGGTAGCGCTTTCGATTGGTCTGTACCTGCTTTTTGCACAGCTTGCCTGGCGTCTGCGCAAATGGGAGACCGGCTTTCTGGGGGAGAACATTCGCTGGCTGGACGGGTGGCGGTTCCGGCGGTTGGCCTGGCAACTCCTTCGTCTGCTATTCTACGTGGTGATTCCCTATGGTCTCCTGGTGCAGCGCCGCTTGCTCACCGGGCGCTCAATGGGGCTCGTCGGACCGGAACCGGCCGGGGTTCTCGGATGGAGCGAGGCCGGCTGGCTCGGTGGACTTGGATGGGTGCTGCTGTGTGGGGCAGCGGGTGTAGCCCTGCTGGTCGGAAGCTGGTGGGAACTGGCGCGCCGGCTTGAGGGAGAGGCAATATTCTACCTCCACCACCGGCTGCCTGCCTGGGAGATCCTGTGGGACGCGATTTTTCTGCAGTTGCACTGGGGCTTTTATCGTGCAGCGGCTGTCGCCTGGTTGGGCGAGACCGAGCTGATCTGGGGTGTCTTCCTGGGCTTGGGGTTGGCGGGTCTGGAGGCGGCCGGGGATCCTGGGCTCTACTTTGACAGCCATTGGCCTTCTCTAGCCAATGGCTGGGTGCGCCTCGCTGCTGTAGCCTGGTTCACAGCGATCGGCTTTCTCCTGACCAGGAACCTGTGGTTGGGCGTGCTTTGTCACTGGGGCATGACCTGTGCCGTCAATGGCATGGCTGGTCGACTGACCCGCTGGTCCGTGGTCTCTATTTCAAGAGCAGATTGAGTGCGATCAGAACGGCGAACATAACGGCGGCGAGAAGGCCGATCCGATTTAGATCTGCGATAACATACTGATACTCTTCCCTAAAGTTGACCGTCTCCCTTCGCATAGCCGCGGGTGTTCGGGCCTTGACCACTACCTTGCCGGCGGCCGCTACTGCCTCCCTTTGCTTGGTGCCCACCAATTGCGATTGAGTCAAGACCGTCTGTTTTCTGCGGCGCGCCTTTCGTGCCATATCACAACTCCTCCTTGAGTGTTCCTGTTACGACGATTCTGTGTGTATCTATCAGGTACGGATAGCACGAGATCAGCGTGATGGTCGGACCGCGAGTGGGGGCCATCACTGTTGCTTCAGTTGGTTCTACTATCCGGCGAGACTGGATGGTGTAGACATGCCGCCGGGATGAAGTGTATACGGTAACCTCGTCGCCCACCTTGAGTTCATCCAGTTTCCGAAAGATCTCGCCATAGATGTCATTGTGTGCGGTGAGAACTACGTTCCCTACCTCGCCCGGATTGGCCGACCCAATGTGGTGCCCGATCCCTTTCTTCATCTGTTCCCAATCATCCCCTGGGACGATGGGGTGGTCTACATCGATGGCTGGGATGACAAGGCGGCGAGGCTGCTCTGGACCAGGCGTCGGAATCGGCGGGGGTTTGTAGGCGTTCACCCGCGGGAGCAGGTGCGCTGGGATGCCACCCGCCTCGCCTGGTCGGGCACCACCCTCCGCAAGGGGCGACGTGTGGCCGCCTGGGAGCAGAGCAACGCCAATGAGTGGGGTCGGGCTGGGGGTGGGGAAGGCCTCCTCAATGGTCTCCTTGTGAATCTGGGTCACCTCCCGGTTCAGTTCCTGCCGGGTTTGCCATGTGTCCCAGAGAATCCATGCCAATCCGGCAACCGCGACGATCTCCACCAGGATGAGAAAGCGGTTGCTGACCCAGCGCAGGTTCACACGCGGTAGGCTGATCTTGGCCAGAGCGGCCGCCAGCCTCGATCTCTCTTTCTCCACGCGTGTTGAGTGGTACCGGGTCGTGGCCCCGACTGGCCTCACCTGCGGTCGCCCGAGCGACGGCCGATCCACGGAATCTCGCTGCCTGGCACCCGCCAGCCGGCCGTCGGCCTCCATCTTTCGCAGCCGTTCAAGCCGCTTTTCCCGCTTTCGGATGGCGACAATCTGCTCCAATTCCTCGGTGCTCAGTTGGTCAACCGTGCGTCTATTTGCCATGTCAAGTAGTGAACCGTGCACCTGGAGATCTATCCCGCCCTGCTCCCGCAGAAACCGAGCCTGTGGAATCCATGGCTATCGCTTGGCTGCCACAGCAAAGACCTCGCGCTCAAAGAACCAGCGCAACGGAGGAGCATTGAAAGCGACCGAACGGAGGGCAGCCACAATCGGACCTTCCTCCCGATCCTGCACTGGCGAGTCCAGCCAGATCTTGCTTGAGAAACCAGCGTGGTCAAGAGCCCGGCGCATGCTGAGGATATCCTGTTCGTTTACGTGGACACTGAGGTTGACAGGAACGAGTTCACGTGGGTTCCTGGGATAATTATCTCCGTCACCGGTCAGCATGCGGTAGAGACGCACCAGGGGATAGGCATATCGGTCGTACCAGCGGTTGGGGGCTGTGTGGACAATCAGCCGGCCGTCATCCCTGAGGACTCGTCGTGCGTCCAACAAGGACCGGTGCAGCTCCCACGGATACAGGTGCTCCACGATATCGAACATCAATACGCGGTCAAAAAGCCGGCTTGCGAAGGGGATTGCCTTGGCGTCCGACTGGATGATGCCCATCCGCCCTGCCGCTCCTGGTTCGCCACCAATCAACTGCCCGGCCAGGCGATTAGCCACGGCCGAGTAGTCTAGCCCGTAGGCATCCGCACCCAACCGGGCGCAATGACGCACGATTTCG
Source organism: Ardenticatenales bacterium (assembly GCA_013139935.1). Taxonomy (GTDB): domain Bacteria; phylum Chloroflexota; class Anaerolineae; order Promineifilales; family UBA4811; genus GLR113. Next base: position 3,422 of record WSZX01000174.1, on the reverse strand, counting down.
CCCCGGCCGCTTCCGATATCCAATATCTTCATGCCTGGCCGGACCTCGGCGATGGCAAAAGAAGCAGCGAGCCGGCGGGACAGCTGTCTTCCCTCCCCGTCTAGGAACTCCTGGTATCCTTCACAAGAGGTCAGGTAATACTCCTCATCGTACAGCGTCGATGAGAGAGGCTGCCGCCTCCGCACCACGGAACTGGCTGATCGCGCACTGGTCATGCTGATGATTATAAAGGTACTCCGACCATGAGGCAAGGCTCACGGGCTACTGCTGCCCAGTCTGCCCGGTCCTCGACCGGAAGAAATCCGCCAATAAACGCATCTCTGGGACTTGAAGCCGGCTGATGACCAGGGTGTAGGTGATCAGCCCGATCCCACCACATGCGCCAACCGCAACGAGCCGGCCTAGTAACCCGCCAGGTGTCGGGAAGATGCTGGAGGCTATCCACACGAGCATGCCCATGATTGCCGAGGCCAGAGACGCCTTGCCGATCGTCAGAAGGATATCCCCTTTCGCTTTACCTATCTGAGCAATCAGCAAAGCTGTCATTGCGCCGGCATGAATCATGTGTTTGATAGAATCGCTTAACATCAGGCTGAACAACCCCATAGGTTTGAGCAAAGCCAGCGCGACAATCAGGTAGATTCCCACGCTGAACACGCCCACCATCGCTGGCGTGCGGGTGTTCTTGCGAGCGTAGAAAGCAAAGATGAGCAGTTGATCCACTGCGGCAAATGGTAGGCCCAGCAAGTAATACCGGAGCGCCAGGGTCGTTTGCTCTGATGCGGCTGGTAGGAAATCGCCGTGCTCAAAGGCGAGCGTGACGATCGGGCGCGCCAGCACAAACAGGCCTACTGTTGCCGGAATAGTGAGGACGATGACCAATCTCAGCCCCTGGACGAGTGTGGTCTTGAAGAGCTTCGGTACCGCTGCCTCCTGGGCGAGCGTGGGAAGGATTGCGATTGATACCGCCGTCGCTATCAGTCCCAGTGGGAACTGGATGAGCGTTGTGGCGTAGCGCATAATGGCGACGCTCTCATCTCCGGTTCGAGTTGCCAGATTGTAGCTGATGGCGATGGCTATTTGGCTTATCATTACGCCTAGCACAATCGGGATATACAGGCGAATGATTCGGACCAGGGAGGGGTGCTTTGGGTTCCAGCGCCAGCGGAGTCGGCGGAGTTCCAATCTTGGCAACTGCAACATGACTTGGATGATGGAACCTGCCAGCACACCCCAGGCCAGGCTGTCGATCCGATCTGGTCGGAGCAGCGCCGCCATGACGACGCAGGCATTGAAGGCTGCTGCCGTCAAGGCCGGCAGCGTAAAGCGCTTGAGACTGTACAGTGCTCCGGTGAGCAGGCCCGCGAGGTTCAGAAAGAGCACTGCCGGCAGCATCACCCGCAGCAGGTCGGTGGCGATGGGCCACAGAGCAGGATCGTCAAAGTTGCGAGCTCCGAAAAGCCAAGTGATCTGTGGCGCCAGCAGTTCCGCCAGAACAACAAAGGCAGCGAGGCAGACGGCCGCCAGGCTGAGCAGCCCGCTGATCAGTTGCCAGAACTCGTCCCGATTTCTCTTTGCGCTTGAAAGATCGCTCAATACTGGAACCAGAGCGGAGCTGATCATTCCCCCGACCAGCAGGTCAAAGATCATGGTAGGGACGATGTTGGCCACTTCAAAGGCGCTCACCAGGCCCGTGGCGCCGAACAGATCAGCCTTGACAAACTCGCGTGCTAGTCCCAGTAATCGGCTGGCGACATTGCCCAGCGAGATGATGCCCGCTGCCTTTGCCACCCCTATCACGGGCTGTGTATCAGGGTTGGCGGGAGAGATGTTCCTAGCCGTTGGGGCCATTCCTGCAGAAACGTGCCAGAATCGTTTCGATTAAGCGAGAAGTTGAATACCCCTCAAGGAACGGGAGCAACTCTATCCGGCATCCGATCGCCAACGCCGTTTCTTTTTCGGGCCACTCCTTGTGGGAATAATCCCCCCCCTTGACATAGACATCGGGCTCTAGCGTGTTGAGCAGGGTGGTGGCAGTCGTGGCATCGAACAGAACTACCATATCCACCATGTTCAGCGCTGAGAGCAGTTTTCCTCGCTCTTCCTGCGGCATGATTGGGTGGTCCGGGCCTTTCAGGGCGCGGGCAGAGGCATCGCTGTTCAAGCCGATGATGAGAACTTCACCCAGTGCACTGGCACGTTCCAGGTAGTCCAGGTGGCCCGCATGAAGGAGATCGAACAAACCGTTGGTAAACACAACGGTCTTGCCGGCCGACCGCAGTTCGCGACGGTGTGCGGCCGCTGTGTCCAGGCTTACTACTCTGCCCATGATCCTTCTCCAGCAGAAAAAAGGGGGGGGCATCGAACGGCCACCCCAACTGATCGCGATTGTAGCATAGCCGGAAAGAGGGGTCAATCTGACCTCCCGGAAGCTGGTAGCGCTGGTGCTCGGCCTGCCGGCCACTCAGCTCCTGCCGGTCTGCAACGGTGGACCGTCGCCCGAACGGATGACAAAGCTGATTGACAGGCTCTGCGCTTCTGATATACTGCCCGCGACTGGTCGAGGTAGGGAACGGGATCAGGCAGTGCACCCAATCACCAAGGATTTCCTCAGTTCCGTGCGCCGACTCTGGCGGCCGCCAGAGTATGAAGCGACCAGCACCGCAACGATGGTCACCAGCTTCCGCCAGCGCGGACTGGGCCCGGTGGTGACTGTGGTTGCGCTTGTGGAGGGATTCGGCCCTGGCTGGTCGGCCAGAGAGGTCTGCCAATTGGCTTTTCAGGAACTGCGCAATCAGTTCGTGCTCGCTGGTGACCAGGACCCGGGTGATGTCCTGCATTCAGCTCTGATGGCGGCCAATCTAGCCGTCTACGAGCGCGCGGACAGATACCAGGCGGTTGGGGATATCGGAGCAGAGATACTGGTCGCCGTCATTGCCCGCGGCAGGTGTATCCTGGCGCAGGCGGGCCGCGGGCTTGCGTTCCTGTCGCGTCGCGGGGGCGATTCTGAAAGAGTTGCCCCACTGCTCCTGGCCGGTGACGGCCACTTTCTGGGCCACGACAGAGAGCTTTCTCTCTTGTCCCCGAAAGGGACCCGGCTTGAGGCAGGAGTAGAGGACGAGAAGGGAGGACGGCTCCGATCCGGGGACGTGATTGCGCTGATGAATGCTGCAATGTCGGCCGGGCTGGCGGATGATGAGATTTCGGCCGCCTTGCGCCTGTCCCCGCTAGAGCGGGCGGCCGATCGGCTCATAGAGTTGGGTCAGGCACAGGTGGCCGAGGAAGAACTGCTGGCTGTGTTGGTCGAGGTGCCCGGCGCTGTCCAGAGAGCCGCCGCAAGTTTACCCCGTTTTCGCCGGATGCTGGCGTTCTGTGCTGCGGCCCTGGTGTTGTTGAGCCTGCTGTGGTGGCGCACTGCTCCG
>WSZX01000398.1 GCA_013139935.1 Ardenticatenales bacterium | reverse complement strand
CCAAACGGCATACCCATCTGACCAGGTTGGGGTCCAGAGGAGGGGCATTCGTGGCCATCACCCAGGTACTCCTCCAATGACTGGGCGATCCCATCCGGCAAGGAGAGAACTCGCTTGGGTCCAAAACCAAGCGACCGGCCTCCGCCAATTCCAACCAGTTGGCGGATCACTTCCTTCAACCGTTCGCGGGGCGACACGGGAGAAGCGAGCCTCAGGATGTAGGACAGCAACCGGCCGGTCGCCTCGGCAACCGCGTTCGTTTCAGAGCCGGCCTTGGAGGTATGGATAAAGATTTCAAACGGGTGGCGGCGGCCGTTCTCGTTCACAGTAATGTAGGTAGTACCTGATGGCGTGCCAATGCGATAGGTCTTGCCGGTCAGCAACTGAGGGCGGGGTTTCTTGCTCTCCGGCCAGAGCGTTATCGCTTCACCCTGACCGTTGTCGCTGACAGCAGTCTGGTTCGTCTCCAATACGACATCCTCCCGCGAGCCGGTGACATAGATCGTGACTCCTTTGCATCCCAGCTCCCACGCCAGCCAATAGGCTTGCTGCACCTCATCCACGGTAGTACCAGCCGGGGCGTTGATGGTCTTGGAGATGCTATTATCGACAAACGCCTGCAGCGCTGCCTGCATGCGAACGTGCTCCTCGATACTCAGGTCGCCCGAGACGACGAAGCAGCGGCGAATCTCTTCTGGCAACTCACCAATCCCCTGACAACTCCCACTCGCAATCACCTGCTGGAGGATTCTATCCTTGACGGCCTGGTCCAACTCGGCGCGGTCAACGGCAGCCTCGAAGAGGGGACTGGTATAGGTGAGTCGGAGTTCGTCTGCTTGATCCTGGACGCGGCGCACGTAGGCCAGCGCAAAAACCGGCTCACAGCCATATGCCTCGCAACCAGCAACGGTAGCGATCGTGCCGGTGGGCGCTATGGTGGTCTGCGCTGCATTCCTGATACCATGTTGCCGAATGCCGTCTACTACCTGGTCCCAATCGAGTTCCGGCCGGCCCCAATCCCGCTCGAAGGGAGCGAGCGGCTGAGGAGGGTTCCAGGTAAGATCGTCCGGGTCATACCGGCTCCCGGCAATGGACGGGAAGGGCCCGCGCTCCCTGGCAAGCTCGATGCTGGTCTTCATGGCGTGGTAGCGCACGAATTCCATCACCTGGGCAGCAAACTCCTGGCCATCCTCACTGCCATACCGGATGCTCAATTGATACATCACATCGCCCAGACCCATAATGCCCAACCCGATGCGTCGGGAGCGAAGCGCGGCCTCGCGCAACTGCGGCACGGCGGGAACATATTGGTTGGCATCGACCACGTTGTCAAGAAACCGGGTAGATTCCGCGATGCTCTGCTGCAGCAGTTCCCAGTCCATGCGGGGTGGGGCGCACTCTTGCACACGCACATGCCGGGCCAAGTTGATCGAGCCCAGACAGCAATTCTCGTACGGGCCCAAGGCTTGCTCGCCGCAGGGGTTGGTAGCTTCCAATTCGTACAGAGCCGGGACCGGATTGTCTCGGTTCATCGCATCCAGAAACAGCACACCAGGTTCGCCATTGTGGTGTGCCTGCTGCGCTATCCTCTCGAACAACTCGCGAGCCGGCAGTTGACGAGAGGCCTTGATGGGTATGTTCGCTTTTGCTGCCTGTTTGATGGTGCCACGAAACGAGGGATAGTCCGGATGCCGAACATCGGGGAAACACAACTGCCACACCTCGTCATCCTGCACTGCCCGCATGAACGCGTCGGTGATTCCCACCGAGATGTTGAAATTGGTGATTGCATCATTACTGGTCTTGGAGGAAATGAACTCCAGAATGTCAGGGTGACCCACCTCCAGCACGGCCATGTTCGCGCCACGCCGGACGCCACCTTGGGCGATCTCGCCAAAAGCTTGATCGTAGACCCGCAGAAAACCCACCGGGCCGGTGGCCTTGCCGGCACTGGAATGGACCAGAGTCCCTTTGGGCCGGAGGCGAGAGAACGAAAAGCCGTTGCCCCCGCCTGTCTGTTGGATGAGCGCCGCGTCCCGTAGCGTCTGAAAGATGCCCGAGCCGCTTCGCCCCATGTCGTCCTCAATGGGAAGCACAAAACAGGCTGCCAGTTGCGCCAGCGGCGTGCCGGCGCCGGTAAAGGTGGGGCTGTTGGGGAAGAACCGAAAGCCGGTCAACAGCCGGTAGAAGGTTGATTCCTGCTCGGCCGAATCCCCGCCTAGCTCCTCCTCGACCAATGCGATGCAGCGAGCTACCCGGCGGAACATCTCCTCGGGCGTCTCGATATGTTTGCCATCAGCGCCGCGGCGAAGGTAACGCCGCTCCAGGATCGCTCGGCTGTGATTGGTCAGCAGCAGTTGCTGCCCGACCGGAGCGGTTACTACCATGTCCTTACCATCAGACATCAGATTCTCTCCGCGCTCAGGAATGGATAACAGCTACTCCAGCAATCCATCAATCTCCGCCCGCAGGCTGGACAGATCGTCCAGCCCAAGATAGACGATCGCATAGCGAATGTAAGCGATCTGGTCCAGTTCCTTCAAGCCGTGAATGACCATATCACCCACGACACGGCTGGAGACCTCTAGTCTTCCCATCTGCTGCAACCGGGTTTCTATCTCACCAACGAGGCGCTGCATGTCGGCCGCCGCCACCGGGCGTTTGGCACACGCTATCCGAATGCCCTGCATCAGCTTGTCCCTGTCAAACGGCTCCCGGCTGCTATCTTGCTTGATCAGCAAGGGTGACTTTAGGATGGCCCGCTCATAGGTGCTGAAGCGCTGCCGACATCCAACACACTCCCGTCGACGCCGAATCCCGCGGGAATGGCGGGTCGTGTCTATCACCCTCGTTTTCTTTTCACTGCAGTACGGACAGAGCACGATGCTATCTCCGAATTCGCCTACTCACTGGCCTCTGGAGGCGCCTGCCCGCCACCGGACTGCGCTCCGGCAACGCGGACGAACATCGCATGCAACAAACGATCGGCTGACGCCACATGTGGCGCTCGGTCGGCCAACAACCCCTAAATGCAGGTGCCAGAAGGACAAGTAGTATAGCATAGTGATTTCCGTCCGACAAGACTATAGCGAATCCCTTAACCTTAAAAAACGAGGTTCTCCCCCGGCCTACGCGCTATAGGCCAGGGGAGCAGGAAGGGGAACGTATCACCTGGCAAGCCAATACGCCTCATGGCTTCAACTCGCCAGCCGAGACCAAAACTATCGGCGCCGTAGAAAGGCAGGCAGGTCCAAATCGTCTCGATCGATGTCATTCAACGACCCAGTTGCCATGGTCTTCAGAGATGCATCCGCTGCACTTGGCTCAAGCAGGGGTTCGCTCTCTGCCGGGCGCCGGTGAACCGAAGGGTTCGTGTCCGGTGTGCCTACCACCGCTGCAAGGCGGCGCGACCCAGAACGAACTAGTTGACGGCGCGCCACCGTCCTTTCGAATCCGGTGGCTATCACGGTGATGCGAACCTTGCCCACCATCTGTTCATCGATAACGGCGCCAAAGATCATATTGACATCGGGATGACAGGTCTCCCTGATCACAGCAGCCGCCCGGCTCACTTCGTGGAGGCTCATGTCCGATCCGCCGGTGATGTTGAAGAGAATGCCGCGCGCACCATCGATCGAGACGTCCAGCAACCGATTGTTGATTGCCTGCTCGGCAGCGATGATTGCCCGGTCGTCTCCTTCACCGCACCCGACCGCCATTAGTGCTGCCCCGCCCTCGGACATGATTGCCTTGACATCAGCAAAGTCAAGGTTGATCAACCCGGGAACGGTGATGAGTTCGGAAATCCCCTGAATGCCCTGCCGCAGCACCTCATCTGCCATCTTGAAGGACTCGTGCAGCGAGGTACGCTTGTCTGCCATCTCGAGCAGACGATCGTTGGGAATGACAATCAACGTATCCACCTGTTCCTTGAGTTTGTCAATCCCTTCCTCAGCGACCTGCGCACGCCGCGAACCCTCAAAGCCAAACGGGCGAGTCACGACTCCGATGGTCAGGGAGCCAACCTCCCGTGCTATCCCGGCAATGGTTGGGGCCGCCCCGGTGCCGGTACCGCCTCCCATGCCAGCAGTGACAAAGACCATATCAGAGCCTTCCAGCACATCGTAGAGCTCATCGGCTGACTCTTGAGCCGCGCTTGCCCCGATCTCCGGTCGGCCTCCGGCGCCGAGGCCACGAGTGAGCTTGTCGCCGATCCGGACCCTGCGCGGCGCCTGGGAATACATCAACGCCTGAGCGTCCGTGTTGATGGCGACAAAATCTACGCCCAGCATCTGCTCTTCGATCATTCGATTCACGGCATTGCTGCCGGCGCCGCCAACTCCGACGACCCGAATGCGGGCCGGTCCGTCTGGGTCCAGTGCCCTGTTTGCCGCGCTTCCGATACGATCAGGTTTTTGTCTCTCGATTGTCATCACAGACCCCTTTCCCTCATTCGGTACTGTCCGGGAATAAAGCACGAATAAAACTCTTGATTCTCCTTCCCCACTCGCCTCCCCCACGACGGGGTATGAGTGAGGCATGTTCCTGCATCCCCCAGCGCAGCAACCCCACGCTGGTGGCAAAAGCCGGGCTGTGCAGCGCATCCACCAGGCCGTGCAGGTTCTGCGGCCGCGCCACACGCACGGGCATGTCCATCACGTCCTGGGCCAACGCACTCAACCCCGGCAACTGTGCTGCCCCGCCGCAGATCACCAGCCCGGCTGCGAGCAGCCCGTCGTATCCTGAACGCCTGGCCTCTTGTAGGATGAGATTAAGGAGTTCGTCCATCCGGGCCTCTATCACCTGGGCAAGGTCCTGGCGGACAATACTCACCGTGCCCTGATCACCAAACGGTTGCAGGTTGAAAGCGGTGCTCGCCTCCACATCTCTGGCCAGAGCGTGTCCCCGCTCTATCTTGACCTTTTCCGCCACGTTGAAGGGCAATCGCAGGCCGATAGCTACGTCATTGGTGACGTGGTTCCCCCCCACCGGCAGCACTTTGGTATGCCAGATCATCCCCTCGATATAGAGCGCCAGGTCAGTTGTTCCACCGCCAATGTCGGCCAGGATGACCCCCATCTCCTTCTCGGTATCGGTCAGAACCGCCTCGCCCGAGGCGATCGAGTTCAGAACCAACTCGTCCGCCTGAACACCAACAGCCTCCACGCATTTGCTCAGGTTGAGCAGAGCTGTGAGCGAAGCAGTGACAATATGTGCCTCCACCTCCAGCCGGAACGCATGCATACCCAGTGGGCTGCGCACGCCATCCTGTCCGTCGACCGTGAAACCTCGCGGGATAATGTGAATGATCTCGCGGCCGTGCGGGATAGAGACGGCGCGGGCGCTATCCAGGGCCCGATCCACATCCTCAGACGTGATCGCCTCATCTCCGCCGACGGCCACAACACCCACGCTGTTGGTTGAGGAGATGTGCTCACCAGCCAAGCTCACGTTGGCCCGGGTGATCTTGTAGCCGGAAGTTCGCTCTGCCTTTTCCACCGATTCGGCAATCGCATCGGCCGCCTGCTGCACGTTGACGATGATCCCTTTCCGCATCCCTTTGGATGGAACCACCCCGACACCCACGACCTGCAGTTCACCCCGGTCGTCCGTCTCTCCCACCAAGGTACAAACTTTGGTTGTCCCGAGATCAATTCCGACAATCGTTTGCATTACTGCTCTCCGATCCGACCGCCGAGAGAACTATCCTGCGTTCCGGCCATCTCTCCCGTCGCCGCAGCCCTTTATTCAGCACCCTCATTCCTCACTCGGCCGGTTCTGCCAGGCTATAGTAGGGTTTATCCCTGTTGATCACACTGATGTACCTTGGCTGCAGACCTCGTGATTGGAGATCAGCCACCAGGGCCTCGTAGACAGCAAGTTTCTGGGCCACGTCCCGGCCGACGCCGAAATAGGAACGCCAGTGCCGGCCATCCTGATAACTGAGCCCATTGTCTAGGTCATAATAGAGCGATTCGATGTTCGGCCGTTCCCGGCGGAGCAATAGCGCGCTAGCCAGCACTTCCGGGGAAATCCGGTCCCCGATCTGCAGTTTGTCCGGCTCCTGGGACAGAATCACGAGCCGGTCGGCTGATTCCTGACGCATCTGCATCAGCCGGCCGTCAGCGTCCACCCAGAACCGTTCGCCCGCCTGGTCCCAGGCCATCACCGGGGTGCGCTCGGCGATCGTGATGTACGCCTGGTTGGGCAACGCGATCTCGACAGTTGCTGTCAGCACGTTAGGCACACTGGCTACTTGCTCGGCTGCTCTCGCCGGGCTGAGCCAGAACATGTGCATTCCCTTCAGTCCGCTGGCCTCCACCACCGTCTGGTGGGCAATCGTGGAGGCGCCATCCACCCTCACGTCGGTGACAGAGTAGGCCATATCCACACCCGCCAAGTAGAGCAGTGTCCCAACGCCAAGCAGAACCAGGAGGCTTATCCAGCGCGGGCTGTGCCAGAGTTTGGCCCAGGCCGACCTGAACCGTGTGCGCCACGAGATGACGTGCTGGCGTGACCGCCGTTCCACCTTGGCCCGCGCCGCAACCTGAGGCGCCCATTCCCAGATCACCGGAACGGTCACCCTGAACTTCCGTCGTCGCCGCGCTTGGGACGGGCGACGTTTGGATGTGCGACGCTTCATCCTCTTTCCTCATCCATCATGGGATATCTCAGTTTCGTCCCTGTCAGCGCGGCGCTCCAGGGCCAACTCAACCAGACGGTCAATCAGTTCCGGATACGGTATCCCACTTGCCTCCCATAGTTTGGGGTACATGCTAATGGAGGTAAAGCCAGGGATGGTATTGATCTCGTTGATGTAGAGGATGTCGGTCTCTTTTTCCAGGAGGAAATCCACGCGTGCCATGCCAGCGCAGTCGATCGCTTTGCATGCCTGCACTGCCCACGCTCGGACCCGAGCCATCAGTCCGTCGGAAATCGGAGCCGGAATAAGCAAAGCAGAAGCATCATCCCCCTTGTCCAGGTACTTGGCTTGATAGCTGTAAAAACCGCGGCTCGGGACGATTTCGCCGGCGACAGAAGCGATGGGGTCATCATTGCCCAACACGCTGCACTCGATTTCCCTCGCTTCGATACCCTGCTCTGCAACCATACGACGGTCAAAACGAGCCGCAGTCGCCAGTCCGGCCTCCAGTTCGGACCGGTTCCAGCACTTGGAGATACCTACACTAGAGCCCAGATTCGCCGGTTTGGTGTAAATCGGATAGTCGAGCGCTGCCTCTAGCCGCTCCAGCACGGCGGGCGCGTCTCGCACCCACTCTGAACGCAGCACCAAATGATAGGGCAAAACAGGCAGCCCTTCAGCCTGCATCACCTTCTTGAATATGACCTTGTCCATGGCCACCGCCGACCCCACTACCCCGGCGCCCGTATACGCTATTCCGGCCATTTCCAGCAAACCCTGCATTGTGCCATCTTCGCCGTACGGGCCGTGCAAGATCGGGAGGATCACATCCAACTCTGCCACGTCCGACAGGGTGAGGCGCCGGTTTCCCTCTTCTCGTATCTCCATCAACGTATGATGGCCGGTCACCATATTACCCAGCAAGGCCACCGGTTTAGACGGCCCCTTGCCACTCTCCAACGCCTGCACTCCACCAACTATCCACCGCCCCTCTTTGGTGATCCCAATCGGAACCACCTCGTATCTATGCCGGTCAATGGCACCCATGATTGATTGTGCCGACATCAACGAGACCTCGTGCTCACTGGAACGACCGCCGAATATCAAGCCGATGCGGATCTTTTGTTGCCCCTCCCCGCCCGCCTCCTTGGGGAGTCGCCCCACCGAGTTGAACGGTGCCGAGGTGAGTTCACTCATGTTCGCGGCCTTTGCTTCCACGTGACACCATCAGGTAAGGCGATTGTGGGCGCCGCGCGAGAGTATAGCGGCGCCCAGCAACGCCCAGGTGGGGGTCACATATGACGGTGCATCTGCAGCTCTTACCAACGTCTGCGGTCATCAACCACCTTGAGAGTCACGGGGGTGAGCGTCAGCTCCGCTCCAGATATCTGAACGCGTCCACCAACCGCGATCCTGTTCCATTGATAGAGTTCGTGCGCGATCTCGGTCAGCCGGAACGCGATCTCCCCGATGGGGATAGGCTTCCCGTTGTTGACGTCCTCGTTGAGCCGCTCGAACGTCACGCTCACCGAGGAGCCGTCGGAAAGCGGTATGCGAACAAAACAATCGTCCGTCTCTTTGCCACATGGCCCGGTCAGGTAGTGAGCGAGTCGCTCTACCTGGCGGCTTG
>WSZX01000510.1 GCA_013139935.1 Ardenticatenales bacterium | reverse complement strand
TTTTCCATGTCTCGCCGTCAACTGACTGAATTGAGGTGAAACCCGGGAGAACCATGACCGTTTTCGGAATCGGTACACTGGAGCTTGTGCTCATCCTGCTCCTCCTGATTCTCATTTTTGGACCCGACAGGATTTCCGAGATGGGCAGGTGGCTGGGCCAGGCATATCGAAAGGTATCAGGAGTCACTGCCGAGGTGAACGAGCAGGTAAGGCAAGTCAGAAAGGTAGTGAATTCCACGATAGACATGCCCAGCCTCACCGGTCCAGCCACCGATGTGGTCAGGGAGATCGACCAATTCCGGAAGGATATTTCCAAAGCACCCAGCCTGACAAAGCCAATCAGCCAAGTGACGGAAGCGATCAGCGACGCCCAGCGGGAATTGGCCGGGGCAATGCGAGAAGCGAACACTGCCACATCGACCGAGGCCCCCAAAGCGACGAGTCCGGAGACGGAAGCCATCAGCAGCACCCAGCAGGAAATCTCCGGGGTACTGGAGGAGGCGAATACTTCCACTTCGGCCGAGACGCCCAAAGCGACGAGTCCGGAGAAGGAAGACTGATGACTTCTGCCAGCACCATCTTGATCCTCTTTCTGGCTGTCATTGTCATAGGACCCTCCAAGCTACCGGCCGGCGCCGAATCGATCTGGTTGGCCATGACCAACCTATCCAACGCCCAGCGCGGACTGCCGGAACTCAGCCTGGAAACCGCCCGCCGCATGTGGAAGGTGAACCGCAGCCCGCTCTATTCCATCATCAACCTGCTCTACGCAGCGGCCGAACATCTTGAGGAACTGCGCCGTCGCCTGGCAGTGACCGGGGTGGTGTTCCTAATCGCGGTGATCATCGCCGGTGTCTTCGCCTCCGATCTCTTGGAGGCTCTGCGGGTGCCCGCGGGCGACATTGACTTGATTTTCATTCGGCCGCCAGAGATGTTCATGGCCTACTTTAACGTCGTGGTGACGGCCGGAATCCTGGTCACGCTGCCGGTGGCCCTGTACGAGATTCTGCTCTTCATCGGGCCAGCCTTTGAGAGCGATTCGGAAAAAAAGGGGATGCGGCTCTTTCGATGGCTGGCCTTCCCAGCCGTGCTGATCCTGTTTGCCAGTGGCGTGGTATTCGCCTATCTGGTGCTGCTGCCGGTGGCGCTCGAGTACTTTGCCACTTTTGGCGGCGACGCCGCCACCGCCCAGTGGACCATCAGCGCGTACCTCAAGTTCGTGCTCAACATCCTGATCGGACTCGGTGCAGCTTTCGAGATGCCTCTCTTTATCTTGTTGCTGGCGCGCTTTGGCATTGTCACCAGCGACACGCTACGGCGGGGCTGGCGGATCGCCTTTGTTGTTACCGCCATCATTGCGGCAGTGATCACGCCCACACCGGATCCCCTCAACATGAGCATGGTCTGGCTGCCGCTCTTCGGCCTCTACCTGCTGGGGGTGTTGTTAGCGATGGTATTTGGTAAAAAGCCGGAACCGGCCGGGTGAACATGGCTGGCGGCCGGCTCTTGCTGCTAAAGAGCTGCTGATCACTTCAGAGCCAACCTGCGGTTCCGGGTTGGTCCCGGTCGCCCTCCCCGACGCTCCAGCTCGCTCCGCTCCACCTGCAGGGCAGGCCGAGCCGCATCAATGACCCGCCAATTCCGATCGAGTGTCCGAACTCGGGTCCGAACCTCAAAACCTGGTTGACAATGCATCGCCTCATGTTATAATCGCAAATCACAAGCCCCAACCATCAGTTGGGGCGTTAATTTGCAGAGTCCGCACAAGGGAAGCGGCTGCGGAGGCACGTGTGTACGCGATAATTGAAACCGGTGGTCGCCAATACCGCACCGAGGTAGGGCTGACGATTCAGACGGAGAAACTTCCCTACGAAAAGGGAGAGACGATCAGTCTGGACACCGTCTTGCTGGTGGCCGATGAAGAGACCAAGCTGATTGGCGCCCCTGTCGTTGCTGGCGCCTCGGTCCGGGCAACCGTAGTGGATCAGATCAAGGGGAAGAAGATTCGGATTCTCAAATACAAGTCCGGAAACCGCTACCGTGTCCGCCAGGGGCACCGGCAGTTTTACACCCGGTTGCGGATTGACGAGATCATCACCGGCGCGGACAAGAGCCGGGAGGATTCCGAGGGAGATATCTAACCATGGCACACAAAAAGGGAGGCGGTTCCACCCGCAACGGCCGTGATAGCAAGTCCAAACGTCGGGGGGTGAAGAAATTCGGCGGCGAATACGTCATTCCCGGCAATATCATTGTGCGTCAAAAGGGGACCCAATTCCATCCCGGAAACAACGTGGGGATGGGTCGGGACTATACCATCTTTGCCACCATCGAGGGGTTTGTCAAGTTCGAATCCAAGCAGGGCGGGCGCAAATACATCAATGTCTACTCGGAGCGCTAGGACATGAGAGAAGGCATCCACCCCAAATACTATCCAGAGGCTAAAGTCACCTGCAGTTGCGGCAACAAGTGGACGGTCGGCGCCACGGTAGCATCCATCCGCGCCGACGTGTGTAGCGCATGTCATCCCTTCTTTACCGGCGAACAGCGCATTGTTGACACGGAAGGGCAGGTGGACCGCTTCTATCAACGACTGGAGAGGCGGGAAGCGATTCGCTCTCAGACGGAGGCCGATCAGCGGGCGGTAGATTCTGGCACGGTTTCTGTCTCCGAGTTGGAGCTCCCCAGCCGCACAGTCAAAATCCTCCAAAACGAAGGCCTTTCCACGGTTAGCCACTTGATTGCGCGCCTGGAGCAAGGCGACGACTCGCTCCTTCGCATTCAGGGATTCGGCCAGAAATC
>WSZX01000302.1 GCA_013139935.1 Ardenticatenales bacterium | reverse complement strand
GGAGGAAGTATGAGCCTAAAAATCATTCCCAAGGAAAAGATGGGAGAGTTCGTGGCCAACATGATGGGAGCCTATCGTGTCGTCGGTCCGCGACAAAAGGAACACCAATACGTGTTCGGTCCGATCGAAAACCTGGACGAACTCCACCTCGACTACAATACCACCATTCTCCCCCCAAAAAAGTATCTGCTCCCGCAGCACGAGTCACTGTTCAAGTTCAACGCCGATACCTTTGACGCAGAACTGACAATCGATGATCAGCCGACCGTGATACTGGGGGTCCACACGTGCGATCTTCATGCAATACAGTTGCTGGATCAGGTTTTCCAGAGAGATCATCTGGATCAGCATTACATGGCCCGCCGGGAGAACACCATTTTGATCGGAATCGAGTGCCTGGAACCGTGTGATGACCACTCGTTCTGCAAGAGTATGGGCACACTGACTCCACCGACGGGGTGCTATGATTTGCATCTGACCGACATCGGTGACTCGTATGCGGTGGACGTTGAGACAGAGAAAGGTGCATGGCTCGTCGTCCGGCATGCCGAGGCGCGAGATGCCGATGATGAGGACTATAAGCGAATCAACAACATCCTGAGCGAAAAGTGGCCGCGGTTCCCCTACAAACTGGACTTTGATGTCGGCGAACTCCCCGCCCTGATGAGTGTCAGTCAAAAGAGCCCTCTGTGGCAACAGTTGGGTGAGATCTGCCTGGCGTGTGGCTCGTGCACCAACGTGTGCCCCACCTGCTACTGCTTTGATATGCGTGACAAGGTAGGCCTGTCGCTCACCGATGGGTACCGGGAACGGTTTTGGGATTCCTGCCAACTGGACGAGTTCGCCCTGGTGGCCGGCGGACACGACTTTCGGCCGAGCCGCGCCGCCCGACAGCGGCACCGATTCTTCCGCAAGGGCAAGTATCAAACCGACGCCTATGGACTGCTCGGCTGCGTGGGGTGCGGCCGGTGTGGCCGCGCCTGCCTGGTAGAGATCACCCCCGTAACAACCTTCAACGAGCTCTACCGGCAGCGGACCGGTGGAGTGCGCTAGTAGGAGGCAATGATGGTCAGCTCGATTTACCTCCCGGAACCAGCCCGCATCCTGGATGTACAACAGATGACGGCTCTCGAAAAACTCTTTACGCTCGAGTTTTTTGGCGGGCGTTCCCTGGGGCACCAGTCGGGGCAGTTTGTGACGGTATCAGCCCTGGGCATAGGTGAAGCCCCCATTTCCATCAGCTCATCTCCCAGCCGGAGCAATGGAACCTTTGAGCTTTGCATACGCAAGGCGGGCGACTTGACCGGCGTGCTTCACCAGAAAAAGGCCGGGGACACGCTGGGCATTCGCGGTCCCTTCGGCCAGGGTTTTCCCCTCAAAAAGTTCCAGGGCAAGGATATCCTGTTCGCCCCTGGCGGACTGGGGTTGGCCCCCGCTCGCTCGGTGATCAACCAGGTACTGGATGAACGCGGGAAATACGGCCGGGTGACGATCCTCTATGGCGCGCGCACCCCGGCCGAACTGCTATTCAAGGGCGAATTGGAAGAGTGGGACAAGCGCGACGACGTGGATCTGCATGTCACCGTGGACCAACCCGACGATGACTGGACAGGCAATGCCGGTGTGATCACTACGCTATTCTCCAAGGTCTCCGTCTATCCGCGTAACACTGTTGCCATCACCATTGGCCCGCCGGTCATGTACCGCTTTGTGTTGATGGAATTGCTGGGCAAGGGCATTCCAGAAACCAGCATCTGGTTATCGCTGGAACGGCGGATGAAGTGTGGCGTCGGTAAATGTGGCCACTGTCAGATTAACGACCTGTATGCCTGTCAATCTGGTCCTTCCTTCTCTTACGCCGAAATCAAAGCTGTGGAGGGTGCGATATGAGTAGACCCAAGGTTGCATTTTTCGATTTCACCTCCTGCGAAGGGTGTCAGCTCACCGTTCTGGATGCGCTTCAAACTCACCCGGAGCTCTTGGATGCAGTTGAGATCGTCCAGTTCCGCGAGGCCATGAGCGAGAAAGGTGAGGACTATCTGATAGCATTTGTCGAGGGATCGTTGGCCCGGCCGGCGGACGAGGAACGACTGCGAGGCATCCGCGAAAAGGCCGGCATCCTGGTGGCCCTGGGGTCCTGCGCCCACATCGGCGGTGTCAACGCCATCCGCAATCGCCAGCCGTTGGAAAAGGTGCGCAAGCACGTCTATGGGGAAAAGTGGGAATGGTTTGACGCCTATGAAGCCCGGCCCGCAAGCGCGGCCGTCAAGGTGGACTTTTTCATCCCTGGTTGCCCCATCGACCGCTCAGAGTTCTTGGAAGTGGTTACCGCACTGTTGCTGGGACGCCAGCCAAAGATACGGGACTATCCCCTTTGCGTTGAATGCAAGCTCAAAGAGAATGTCTGCCTATACGACAAGGGCAAGAGCTGCCTGGGCCCCATCATTAGGGCCGGTTGCGGCGCCATCTGCCCCACCTATGGAGATGGCTGTGAAGGTTGCCGGGGGCTGATCACAAACCCCAACATCAACGCCGCCGAGGATGTGCTCAAAGAGCACGGGCTGTCGGTCAAAGAGATAATGGCACAAATGGATATGTTTGGAACCTACCAGATGATGGAGATGGAGGGAGTGGGCCATGACTAACGTCAGCGTGAACGTTCATCATCTCACTCGCGTTGAAGGACACGGCAATATCATCGTGGATGTGCGAAATGGCGAGTTGAAGGAGTGCCGGCTGGAAATCGTGGAATCGCCCCGCTTTTTCGAGGCGATGCTGTTGGGCAAGCCATACCAGCAGGCCAGTCACATTACGTCCCGCATCTGTGGCATCTGTGCCGTGGGACACGCCACCACCAGCCTGCGAACCTCGGAGCGCGCGTTAGGCGTGGAACCGTCGCAACAGACGGTACTCTTGCGCAAGCTCAACTTCTTTGGCGAGATAATCGACAGCCATGTTCTACACACCTACATGCTGGTTGCCCCCGATTTTTTCGGCGTCGGAAGCGTGATCCCGCTCGCCAAGACACATACAGATGTGGTGCTGCGGGCATTGCGAATCAAAAAGCTGTCCGGAGACCTATGCGCCATGATCGGCGGCCGCCACACGCATCCCATCGCCCTATGCGTCGGCGGGTTCACCCACTTGCCAAACGAATCAGAACTCCGCGCGATGCGGAAACGGCTAGTGGATGCTCGCAGGGACATGGACGAAACGGTGGCGCTCTTCAAAACGCTGGACTGGCCCCAGTTTGAGCGCGAGACAGAGTACGTCTCTTTGACCAAATCGGACGAGTACGCGTTTATCGACGGGCAGATCAAGACCTCCGATGGATTCCTCTACGATCTGGATGCTTACCGTCAGGTCACAAACGAAAAGATCGTACCCCACTCCACCGCCAAGCACGCCAGCCATAATCGCGAATCCTACATGGTGGGAGCGCTGGCCCGAGTGAACAACAACTTTGATCAGTTGCACCCCCAGGCCAAGGACGCGGCCGCCCAGTTGGGGTTGGAACCGATATGCTATAATAGCTTTTTGAACTCGGCCGCCCAGATAGTCGAGATGGTCCATAGCGTGGAAGAGAGCATCCGCACCATTGACGAACTGCTGGCGCGAGGCATCAAGCCGGAAGAGCCGGTGGAGGTTGAGGTCAAAGAGTGCACAGGAGTGGGTTCGTGCGACGTGCCGCGCGGCATCCTCTTCCACGATTACGAGATCGGCGATGACGGTCTAATCACGGGGGCCAACTGCGTTATCCCCACCGGGCAGAACTATGCCAACATGGAGGCGGACATGCGAGCGTTGGTGCCGCAGATTCTGGACCGGCCGGAACCGGAAATCACGCTGATGATGGAGATGCTCATCCGGGCCTATGACCCGTGCATCTCCTGCTCAACCCACTTTCTAGAGGTCGAATTCGTAGGATAACACGGCATGCACGACACCCTGGCGATCGCACTCGTAAGCTGCCTGTGGGCAGCGCAGCGGCTGGCGGACGCAGAGTCGCGCTTCAGCCGCGGCACCGTTGACGTATGAAGGCTCACACACTCATCCTCGGCCTGGGTAATCCATTGATGGCGGATGACGGTGCCGGAATCCGGGTGGTTGAACTCTTGCGTCAACAACCCTTGCCCGGCGGCGTGGTTGTGCAAGACGGTGGAACGGCCGGCGTTGGTCTGGTGCCCGAGATGGACGGATACCAGCGGGTCATCCTGATAGATTGCGCCATCATCGAGGCAAGACCGGGCGAGTGGCGGCGGTTTACTCTGGACGAGGCCAAACTCCTCCCGGCGGGCAGCACCCGCCGAGAGGGGCCTCTCAACCAGGACGACAGCCCCCTCTCACTCCACAGAACGAGCCTGCGCGACGCGCTTCGATTGGCCGACGCGGTGAACCTGCTGCCGCCCGAGATCGTCATCTATGGTATCCAACCGGCCCAGGTGGAGTGGGACCGGCCGATGAGCGACGAGGTAACCGCCGCCCTACCGGCGATCGTCCAGGCGGTAATAGACGAAGCATCCGGCAGCACGGTGCAGACCCCTGCACTCGCGTTGCCGGTGCAGAGCAAACATGGGGTATCGCAGATGGAGGAATGGTATTCATCCGCATCCTCATCAGAAAAGGGAAGAAAGCATGGCAAAGATTCTCATCATTGACGACGATCCGGACATGGTTCTGGCGGCTCAGATGACCCTAGAAGCGGCCGGACACGAGATATTCGCCGCCGCCAGCGGCGGTGAAGGGTTGGCCAGAATCCCAGAGGTCAAGCCAGATTTGATTGTCCTGGACGTGATGATGGATACCACCACCGAGGGTTTTCAGGTGTCGCTCCAGTTGCGAAGCCCGGACCCAGCTTCCGAGTACAAGGAGTACCGGGAGATCCCCATCATCATGCTCACAGCCATTCACACAACGACGCCGCTCCGCTTTGGCCCGGATGACGACTACCTGCCGGTGGATGTCTTCCTCGACAAGCCACTCGATCCGGACGTGCTGTCAGCCAAAGTGGAAGAGCTGCTGGCCAAGTAGCACCCTCATCAGAACCGACAACTGTATCCATTGACAGAGTTCTTGAACGAGCCGGTTGCGCTCTGCCCGGCTCGTTTTGTGTTGGGCCGAACTGGTCCGCGATCCGCGTGCCTGGATGGTATCAAGCTGGCGGAGATACGGCCGTCCCACCCCGCCCTACATCCTCAAGCGACGCCTGCCCGACATCCGGCGCGGCAGGACCAACTCGGTGGCGAGCAGCGACCCGACGGTCATGTAGACGGCAACCACCGGCTATGCTATACTGGCCTTCCGTTGGCAGTTCTCACCAAACCTGTTCTTATGACCGCCGCCCAGAGCATGGAGCAGGGATCGAAGCAGAAAGCTGGCGGCCCGGCCGGGAGAACCGGCCGGAACGATGGAAAGCCGAGGGATGCATCCATGAGAGAAGCGAACGAGCCTTTCACCTGGTACACGGCAACCGGCGACGATGGGACGACCGCCTTGCTGGGCGATGCTCGAGTTCCCAAGTACCATCCCCAGCCGGAGACATACGGCACCGTGGATGAAGCCAGCGCGTCACTGGGGCTGGCCCGGGCGCTGGCATCCCAACCATTAATCAAGGATGTCCTGCTGACCGTCCAGCGCGATCTCCACCAGATGATGTCCGAACTGGCCGCCACGCCGGCCACGGCGCACCGCTTCCGCACCATCAACGCGGACCGCGTCGACTGGCTCGAGGCAACCACGGACAGCTTTGGTAGTCAGGTGACCCGGCCCCGCGGCTTTGTGGCACCCGGCGACACACCGGCCGGGGCAGCACTCGACCTGGCTCGCACCATTGTCCGTCGCGCCGAGCGGCGGGTCGTCAGGCTGCATGACGATGGCCTGTGCGCCAATCGTGAGATCCTCCGCTACCTCAACCGGCTCTCTTCACTTTGTTTCGTCCTCGCCCTCCTTGAGGATGCGG
>WSZX01000403.1 GCA_013139935.1 Ardenticatenales bacterium | reverse complement strand
GATTCAGTGCGGCTATTGCACTCCGGCCCAGATCCTGGCCGCGAAGGCACTGCTGGAGACAGAGCCAGCGCCCACCGAGGCCGAGGTCCGAGAGGCATTGGCGGGCGTTCTGTGCCGCTGCACCGGCTATGTCAGGCCGGTGGAGGCGGTGCTGCAGGCTGCGGCCGTGCTGCGGGGAGAGGAGCCCAGGCGGGCGATGGTGCCGGCTCCGCCGGAATTGTTCCCCCCGGATCGGGATGCCGGCGACCGGGACCTGCCAGCCTCCCAATTCCCGGATCTCACGGTCCAGACCCGCACCCTGACGCCGGTCATTGTCCTGGCCCCACCGTTCTTGGAGACCAAGGTAGTGAACCAGCCAGAGCCCAAGGTAGATGGGGTCAAGCTGGCAAAGGGGCGACCCGCCTTCACTGACGACCTGACGTTGCCGGGCATGCTCTACGGAGCGCTCCTGACCAGCCCCCACGCTCACGCCCGCATCCGGGAGATCGACACCTGCCAGGCCGCGGCGTTGCCCGGGGTTCACGCAGTTCTGACCCACCGAGATGTGGCCCGCGTGATGTATGCCTCGGGCGGGCAGAGCTACCCCAATCCACTTCCGTACGACCAGGCCAGCCTGGACAGCAAGGTACGCCACGTGGGGGATCGGGTGGCGGTGGTGGCGGCCGAGACCCCCGAGATCGCTCAAGAGGCTCTCGGGCTGATCACGGTAGAGTATGAAACGCTTCCGGCCGTGTTTGACCCCGAAGAAGCGATGGGCTCCGGAGCACCGATCATCCACGACGAACCCGACGCGGTGGGCATCCACGACGCGGCCCACAACATCGTGCACGACATCCACGTTACGCACGGCGACCTAGAACAGGGATTCGCCCAGGCCGATCGCATCTTTGAGCACGAATATCGGGTTCACCAGGTGCAGCAGGTCCACATCGAGCCGCACGTCTGCATCACCTGGTGGGACCAGGACGACCGGCTGGTGGTGCGCACCAGCACCCAGACCCCATTTCACACCCGGCGGATGCTAGCGCCGCTGATCGGATTGCCCGCGCGCCGCATCCGGGTCATCAAGCCGCGCATCGGCGGCGGTTTTGGCGGCAAACAGGAGATGATACTGGAGGACCTGTGCGCCCACCTGACGATCGCCACCGGCCGGCCGGTGCGGATAGAGTACGACCGCGAACTCAGCTTCACCAGCGCCCGATCGCGCCACCCACAGATCCTGCTATACAAGACCGGCGTCAAAGAGGACGGCACGCTGACCGCCATCCGGTTGCACATCATCGCCGACAAGGGGGCGTATGGAACGCATGGCCTCACCGTGCAGTTCGTGGCCGGTTTTCGAGGGTTGAGCACCTACCGGGCACCCAACCTGCAGTTCGACTGCCAGGTGGCATACACCAACAAGCCGCCGCCCGGCGCCTATCGCGGCTATGGTGCGCCGCAAGCCCTCTTTGCCCTGGAATCCCACATGGAAGAGATCGCGTTGGCCCTGGGGATGGATCCAATCGAGTTCAAGCGGCTCAATTGGGTCCAAGAGGGGGACGAGATCACCATGGCCAAGGCGATGGGAGAGGGACGCGAGGGGTTCCAGCAGTTCGTGACCTCGTGCGGATTGGAGACGTGCGTCCAGCAGGGAGCGGCCGCCATCAACTGGGAACGGTACCATGATCCGGCATGGCGCATGGACCCGGAACGGCCGCATATTCGGCGCGGGTTGGGCTTTGCGGTTGGGATGCACGGGAGCGGAATCGCCGGACTCGACATGGGTGCGGCGTCGATCAAACTCAACGACGATGGCAGCTTTAACCTGGCGGTCGGCGCCACCGATCTCGGGACCGGGTCGGACACGATCTTGGCCCAGATTGCAGCCGAAACGCTGGGTGTGCCGCTGCGAGATATCATCGTCCATTCATCCGATACTGATCACACGCCATTTGATACCGGCGCGTACGCCTCCAGCACCACCTATATCAGCGGCAACGCCGTGCTCAAGGCGGCCGAGCAGGTGCGCCAGCAGATCATCGATCATGCCGCCAAACACCTCTTTGTCGAGGCGGATCCCAAACGGATGTCCCTGGACGGCCGGTGCGTGTGGACCCACGACGGCCGGTCGGTCACACTGGAGGAAGTAGCGCTCCACTCGCTGCACCAGGCAGACCAGCACCAGATCATGGCCGGCGCCAGCCACATGAGCTACGAGAGCCCGCCCCCATTCGCGGCCCAATTCGCCGAGGTGGAGGTGGACGTAGAGACCGGGCAGGTGGAAGCCAAGCGGCTGGTTTTTGCGGTGGATTGCGGGACGGCCATCAACCCGGTGACCGCCTCGGGGCAGGTGGAGGGAGGGCTGATCCAGGCACTGGGGTACACGTTGTGCGAGGAGATGGTGTACGACACGTCCGGCCGGCTGCTGACCACCGACCTTCGGAGCTACCGCATCTTTGCGGCCGATGAGGTACCCGAGATGGGGGTGATCCTGGTGCAGACCTACGAGCCCAGCGGACCGTACGGGGCCAAGGCGATTGCCGAGATACCCAAAGATGCGGTCGCGCCGGCCGTGGCGGGCGCCATCTATCACGCCACCGGGGTTCGCATCCGTTCGCTGCCCTTTACGCCGGAGCGGGTGTGGCGGGCGCTGCGGGAGGCGGCCGGAGGGGGCCGGTAGCGATACCAGCGGCCCTGCCGCCCAGGACCAGGCGCCGACCCTCTCGCCCCTCGCTGAGGGTGGTTTCCGAGCCGGCCGAACCGCACGGCCGCTGCGGCGCACCCGCGCCGCCGGTAAACATTGGGCACGCGCGCCCGCAAACATTGGGCACCCGCTAACGCTTGGAACCAACGCCAGGGCACAAGCGTCCTTCCTATGGAAGACGGGTTCCGACCTCGCCCGGTGACGGATCAGAGGGCCTCGTGCGGAATGATAGTGATTGTAACCACCTTGAGGATCCACAAGGACAGGAGCAAGACGATGAAACGTGCTGGATGGATTATCCTGCTGGCGATCCTGCTGTCCGGCTGCGGGCCTGCGCAGAGTCCGGAGCCAAGCTCTTCCTCGGGCAGCAAGCCAAACGGCCCCTTGATGGAAGTGAGCGACGCCTTGCGGCGCGATGCGGAAACGATGGCCAAGCAGTTGGGCATCACAGTGGACGAGGCGATCGACCGCTTGCTGCAAGACCCCATTGGCAGGCTTGGCGCTGAGCTGGAGCGACAGGAGGTGGCCACGTTCGCGGGATTGTGGGTTCAACACGAGCCAGTGCACCGGATTGTGGTGGCGTTTACCGGGAACGGCGATGAGACCATACGTCCGTACGTGGAGAACACCACCCTCGCTGATCTGATCGAGGTTTGCGCGGCCGAGGCAACCCTGGCCGAACTCAACGCGGCGCAGTACGAGGCCGGCCGGCTCGTTGATGAGCTGGGCCTGTCGGTTGCCTCGGGCACCCACATCCAGGAGAACCGGGTCGAGTTGTACGTAACCGACCGGCCGCTGTTCGACGCCACGCTGCAGGCGGCCGGCGTTCAGCTCCCCGACCACGTCGAGGTCATCACCATCTACGAGCCGCTTGGCGATGACATTCCCTTTGCAGTGACGCCCTGTCCCACGATTCATTTCCCGCAATTGAAGACGCGCAGTGCGGCACTCATGGTGGCGCTGCTGGAGGGCGAGTTGGTAGTGAAGGATGGCTGCCTGCGCGTGGGTTTGGGCGACGGCGGCGAAAGCCATCTGGTGATCTGGCAGCCAGACTTTTTTCTGAACGACAACGATGGTGTCATTGAGATCTGGGATCGAAATGGTGAGGCGGTGGCGCGGGTTGGGGAAGAGGTTCGAATGGGGGGCGGTGAGGTGCGCATGACAAAGGAGTTGGAGCAACAACTGCGTGCGCCCATGCCCCAGGAGTGTGAAGGACCCTACTTGCTCATGGGCGAACTGGTCGCCGGTGATTAGCGGCCGGGTTCAGTC
>WSZX01000234.1 GCA_013139935.1 Ardenticatenales bacterium | reverse complement strand
GCATATCCCGGTGGATGACCTGATTGTTTACTCTTCGGACACCGACTTTACTCCGTTTGACAAGGGGGCCTATGCCAGCAGCACCACCTACATCAGCGGCGGTGCGGTGCGCAAAGCGGCGCTCGATGCCAGAGCCCAGATCCTGGAGCACGCGGCGCTGATGCTGGATATGGACAAACCGGATGGTCTGGTGCTGAAAGACTGTCGAGTGATAGCCCCGGACGGCCGTTCCCTCGCGCTGGCAGAGGTCGCGTTGAGCAGCTTGCACCAACAGAACCAGCATCAAATCATGGCGACGGCATCCCACATGAGTTACAAAAGCCCACCGCCCACTGCCGCTCAGTTTGTCGAGGTGGAGGTGGACACGGCAACCGGGCAGGTGACAGCCAAGCGCTTGCTGATGGTGGTGGACTGCGGCCGGGTGATCAACCCCATCACGGCCGCGGGCCAGGTGGAAGGGGGAATGGCACAGGCGCTCGGCTTTGCCCACAGCGAGGAGATGCTTTACGACGCGGCTGGGAAGCCTCTCAACCCGCGTTTCGGTCCCTACCATTTCTACAAGGCCAATGAGATGCCGGTGATGGACGTCATCTTTGTCCAGACCGATGAACCCAGCGGGCCGTTTGGCGCCAAGTCGGTCTCTGAGATCGCCATTGACGGTGTCGCGCCGGCGCTGGCCAGCGCGGTTCACGATGCCACCGGGGTTTGGATCCGCGAGTTGCCCTATACGCCGGAGCGTGTGTGGCAGGCGCTTTGGACGGCCGAAGGGATATGAGGCCGCCGCGCACCGATATCGCCGGACTCGCCCATGCCTGTCGTCCAGCGCGAGTCAGAACTACCTCCAACGCACAAGGGAAGCGCCCGCATATGCCAAATGACTATTGCGGCACCACCACATGTGTTTCATCAATAGCGAAATCGCACGTAGCATGGCACAATAATGGCGGTCGAGAAGAGCGTTGCGCCACTCCCCCCTTGTTATGAGGGGAGAAGGTGCTGGCGGGGATAATGGGCAATGAGGTGGAAGGAGAAATGACTGACTTTGACCGCATGGTGGCGGAGCTGCAACTGCAGATCATCCAGCAAGAAGAAGCACTGTACTCCGCCAGGGTCCTGGAGGAAGCCCGCCGCCCCAGAAACCTGGGGCGCATGGTGGAACCGGATACCTACGCCGTCGTGCGGGGATGGTGCGGCGATACCATGGAAATCTACCTGCGGCTGAACGGCCAGAGGGTCCAGGAAGCTACATTCTTGACCGACGGATGCGGGCCGTCCGTAGCCTGCGGCAGCAGGTTGACCGTCATGACGCAGGGGATGACGTTGGAGGAAACCGAGGCGATCCGGGCCGAGGACCTGATTGCGGCCCTGGACGGCCTGCCGGAAGAACACATTCACTGCGCCGACCTGGCGGTGAGCACACTGCAAAATGCGATCGTTAACTGGTGCGCAGCGCACAAGACGTGAGAGGAAAGCGGATTGACAACTGAGAACCGCGTGGATGAGAGAGTAGCTACGCGCGCTGGTGATCTGGTCGGGCGGGGCTACCATTGAGCAGAAGCTATGCTGCTCGCCGTGGGCGGGCACGTGTTGGGCGACCTGGAGCCGCAGTGTGCGCGAATGGCGACTGGCCTGGCGGGCGGTCTGGGGAACACTGAGCAAGAGATGTGTGGTGCGCTGAGCGGCGGCGTGCTGGTCATCAGCGGCTTGCTCGGCCGAGAGAGCCTGGACAAAGACGACTGGCCAGCTCTCGACCTCGCCACCCGCTACAGGCAACGTTTCCTGGCAGAATTTGGATACACGCAGTGCGGCCGACTGCGCGAGAAGGTCGTTTACGTGACAGGTGGGCCGGGTTCCTGCGCGGCGCTGGTCGAGCGGGCAGCAGTGATGCTTCTGGGGTTGCTCACAAAAGCCGGACAGAGAGTATGAGAGGACTCTACTCCGACAGCTTTCATCGTGGGCGCGGGGACGACCGGGATGGAGACGGCCGAGTATCTGGCCGGGCGCGGGATAAGGTGCATTGTGGTCAAACGCCGTCCTGACATCGGCGGGAAACTGGACCCATTGGCGCGGGCAATCCTCTTGCGCCGGCTGGAATCCCTCGGCGTGCAAGTGCGCACCGGCGTGGAGGTGGTTCGCTTTGAAACTGACGAGCAGGGTTTGACCACCGTCGTCGCCCGACCCTGGCCCTATCAGGAGGATGCCTCTGAACTCCGTTTCCCGGCCGAGACGGTGATCATCGGCATGGGGCTGCGTGGCGACCGCTCCCTGGCCGACGCCCTGACGGATCAACCGGACGTTTACACCATCGGTGACTGCGTAAAACCGCGCGAGGTGTTAGATGCCGTCCACGAGGGATTTGAGGTTGGGCGGACGGTGTAGGCCTCGCAGGCGGTGTGGGAGTTTCCCAAGCACATCGCAAGAAGCGTCATAGAAACGCCCCTCTAATCTCGACTGGAAAACCAGTATGGAGGAAGGCGAGACAAATGCCTATCTACGAACACAGGCGTCTGGAGTACGGGGAGAAGTTCGACAAACTCGTGCGTTCAATGAACTCTCAGCTCGTGATAAAGTGCCCAAAATGCGGCGGACAGAAGGTTAAGAAGCTCCTCTCAGCCTTCGGGGTTCAGATCTCTGGTTCCACTAGTGAGCCCATCTGTCCTACCTGCACGCCAAGGCGTTAAGCATCTTCTTTAGCTCAAGTTCCCAGCCAGCGCCGGGAGATGATTGCTGGATGAGGGAGGAGTGTCATGTTGCAACGGAGCCACATCAAGGTTGGAGTGGAAAGCCCGTCACTACGACCTGACGATGGTCAAGCTGATGGAATAACCGGCGGCCAGGTTCGGGGAGGCTTATCGATTGTACTGGCGGCATGTGCCAAT
>WSZX01000340.1 GCA_013139935.1 Ardenticatenales bacterium | reverse complement strand
GCATAGATTCAGTCGTCTGCGCTGGGGATGTGGCAAACTTTGGCCCCCACCCGAATGAATGCATTGCTTTGCTGGCTGAGCGGAGCATTCCGACTGTACAAGGGAACTGCGACCGCAACTTGCTCTTGTCGTCTCAAACTGCTCCGCATGCCGACGTGCGCGCAAGTCAGCTTGCTGCTATCGACAACTGGTGCAGGGAAAAACTCACGCCGGCCAGTTATCAGTGGCTAGCTACACTCCCTCATGGGCTTGCGCCAGCACAGGGAGTGCTCGTAGTTCATGGAGGTCTGGACAAATCGGACGAGGTTGTGGATGCAGAAGCACGACCATCCTTTCCACCGGGTATATCAATAGTGGCTGCTGGACATCTGCATGTTCCGTTCATTATTCGCACAAGGCAGGGAGTGTGGGTGAATGCGGGAAGCGCAGGCCGTCCGTGCGATGGTGATCCGCGAGCGGCGCTCGCGGTTTTGGAGCAACAACCAAAGGGATGGAAAGCGTCGATTCGTCGTGTTCCTTTCGATCTTGAAGCGGCCGTACAGGCAATTCGCAAGGCGAATATGCCCTATGCTGAGCGACTAATAGAGACACAAGAGAAAGCCTGTTGGTGGTAATGCTATGCCTCTTCAAGCCGCCGAATGACCACCGCATGAACCCGACTTGGCTAGTATCGCGCCAAAACAACGTCTTCACGCGCATTGCAGTGGGCCTTCCAGCGAGGTTGCTCACGCCGCAACCGCCAAGCGGGTTGTCCGGGTGCCGTTATCCGGCATAACTGACAACAACCATCAACTGATCGACTGTCATGGGACAAGAGTGCCCTACCGCCGGGTGTATCGAGCGGATTACTGGCCATCTGAATACCTAGTTGGAGAGAAACAGATATGCAGAAACTGAAGCAGAGTGCACCAGCAGGCTTCCTGACTATTGGTCTAATCTTCCTGTTGATTGGATTTGTGCAACAGGGTTTTACTCTCAGCTTTGATAGTGGCTTCTTCAACCTGGGGCTTATTTTCACGCTCTCAGGATTGGCTGCTACTGCCCTCAAAAGGAAATCCTGAGTCCGACAAGCTCGTACAAGGCATTCCGCCGCACAACAACCCACTGGAGAGGACAAAGGATTCAACGCGAAAATCCATCTGCCTAGATCGCAGTAGATAGCGCGGAACGCTTCGCGTCCCGCGCCGTCAGGCGCCAACCTATTGTCACTTGTGAGAAGCCATTCAGTTTCAACTGCAAGTGCAGGAGGGGTGTAGGATGGAACCAGGTCAAAGATCTCCTCGCCGTCTTGTTGGCGTGACTTTGCTGGCGTGGTTCGCGGTTCTCGGATTTGACTTTTTGCTGCATGGCGGCCTTTTGGCTCGTCTGTATGCAGAACCCAGTCCATTCCTGCTGCCCGCTGAGGATGCGTTCCGATTGATCCCTTTGGGCTATTTGTCGTTTTTGGTGTTCATCATTCTTTTGGTCTGGCTGATGGTGCGGCGAAAAATCGGTGGAGCATCGCGCGGGCTTTTGTTTGGACTGCATGGGGTTCGCTGGTGTTAGGGCTGCTATCGATCTCCACGGCGAGCCTCGAATTGATGGCCGGGTGGTTCATCGGGCAGACAGTGGAAGCAGGAATAGGAGGGTTGGTGGTTGGATGGGGACTAGCGTCCAAGCGGCCGTGGCGGTTGGTACTGTATGTGGTGCTGTTTGTGATTGCATCGGTGGTGGTAACGATCATTCTGCAGTCGGTAGGGCTTGCGCCAGCGGTGGAATTGAGGTGATGCCGGTTGCTTTTTGCCGGGAAAGGGTCGGCGCCCAACCCGCGCACGCAGCAGACAGCCGCCTCGATACCAAATGGGGTGGTCTGCTGTCCCCCTGGCGACAAGGTCATGCAGCTATGGCAAATCATCCAGGTGAACCTGGATCCAACCAATCAATGATCTTGACGAATGTGTAGGGGAAACGTAGAAAACCGGGCTTTTCTGGTGTACAATGATATTGGTAGCCCAATGAGATGCGCCAGCTCCCTTCTGGCGTGCTTGCTTACACTCCAAATGGAATGGTGCTGGATTGCGGCCGGCTTGGTTCAACATGGATTGTGTGGCAGCTCCGCGCCACATGATCCTCGACGTTTGGGCGGCAGTCGCGTCAGGTGGTTGTCAATGGTTTGAGTTGTCAGCATTATCTACTGGAGGAAGTAGTGGAGGCGCTCGCATGAAGGTCAGTCACAAGCAGAATTGGGACCAACTGATCGAGTTTGTCCCCCAAGTGATGGGAAAAAAGGGCGTCCCCGGTGTAGTTGTGGGCATCCTGCACGAGGGTGAAACACACGCCGCTGGCTTTGGCGTGACCAACGCCGACCATCCCCTGTCTGTCACTGACGAGACACTGTTCCAAACAGGTTCCATCACCAAGACATTCACCGCCACGGCTATGATGCGGCTGGTGGAGATGGGCAGACTGGAACTGGACGCCACGGTGCGGACGTATGTGCCGGACTTTAAAGTGGCCGATGAAACGGCCTCTTCCCAGGCCACCATTCGCCATATTCTTACCCACATGGGGGGCTGGTTTGGCGATTTTTTCCACGACACGGGTGCAGGCGATGACGCCCTGCCCAAGTACGTGGCCGACATGGCCGACCTGGAACAACTGACACCTCTTGACGCCATCTGGTCCTACAACAACGCCGGTTTCTACCTGGCGGGCTATGTCATCGAGGTGGTGACTGGCAAACGCTACGAAGCAGCGCTGAAGGAAATGGTTCTCGAACCGCTCGGCCTGGATCATTGTTTCTTTGACCCCGGCGATGTCATGACATACCGATTTGCCGTGGGTCACAACGTGAGTGACGAAGGCGCTCAGGTTGCCCGTCCATGGCCGTTGCCGCGGGCGGCCTATCCCGCCGGCGGAATTACGTGTTCTGTGCATGACCTGCTGCGCTATGCCCGTTTCCATCTTGGGGATGGCACAGCGGAGGAC
>WSZX01000178.1 GCA_013139935.1 Ardenticatenales bacterium | reverse complement strand
CTTCCACCCCCTCTTTGTTCAGCCGGGTCACCTCGGTCAGATAGTTGGCCGCGCGCGACGGTTTCCCCACCTCGTGCTGGGGGATCGGCCGGACCGGCGCCGGCCGGCCGGGCATGCCGAGCACCTGTTCCACGACTCCTTTGCTCACAGCAGTTAGCTCGGGGGCGTGGCGGGTCGGCTCAGTAGCAGACCCTGCCCGGATGCCGTTCTAGGCAGATAGGATGAGGAACAGCGACACCAGGACGGCAGCTAATCTCCTATTCATTTCCAGCGCTCCTTAGGCTACTAGCTTGGAATTGCCGGATTGCAGAATTGGTGAAAGGAGAGTTGACAGGGTGGAGAGCAAGATGCCGGCAGATTGCCAAGCGGTGAATAGATCTGGTGACTTGCCAGGGCAAGAGCCAGGAGTTCATGAAGGCTTTGGCCTTGACAAGCAACGTGGCCGATTTGCTTCAACGAGTTGGACCGTACACTAACCATCCAGGGTTTATCCAGGATGTTTCCGGTAGGTATCACAGTTGAATCAGCCCAAAGAGCGGATGAACCTGTAGCGAAAGAGCATCTGAAACCTCACTCGCCACAAGAGAACTGCGACGATGATACCAATCGAGCTACGTTTCATTATATTATGACTATTCGGAATGTCAATAACGAAAATGGAAAGCCGGCGGTCGTTTCGTGAATCAGTGTGCGCATGGCCAAGATCGGTTCATTGATGTTGCACGGTGGAAGCTGGGATGGTAAGCAGATCGTCTCCACCGCCTGGGTTGAGGCCTCTACGAGCCATCAGATCGACGCAACGCTGCAAGATGGTTATGGATATCAGTGGTGGGTTGCGGGTGATGATCTGTTTATGGCGCTGGGTTATGCCGGGCAATTCATCTTTGTAGTGCCCGACAAGGATCTGGTTGCCATTTTTACCAGCCACCTTGAGGACCGCGATTTTTACACTCCTCAAAGGTTGTTAGAGGATTACATCATCCCGGCCGTGGATCCCGCAGGTGAACTACCTGCTAACCCTGGCGGAATGACACGACTTGAAGGAGCGATCAAGGAACTGGCAAACCCGTAACAACTCTTGTGCTCGCCCACAAGCCGGTGTATCAGCGTGCCTATTCGTTCGATATGGGGGGCTTTCGCCTCTAGCCGACTGTCGGAGAACCAGCTTCTCCAGAATTCGGAAGTTTTCGGTCCTGATCGTGCCGTCGATTCCGCCCAAAGAAGGCAACTGTGCCAACTCGGGCACGGCTGGAAACCTCCGAATTCTCTCTCCGACAAGCTACTAGGTGGCGAATGTTTTGACCCCAACTTTTCTTCTGGTGAGGATAAAGGGATTCCGCGTGCCATTTCTGGTCAAGGGGGTGAAACACCTGGCGCCCCTCGCTGCACGACCTCGACCACCGGTTGCAGGCGGCCGCCGCCTCAATTCGAAATAGGCTTGAAGACGATGCAATAGGAACTGGCGAGCCCTCCCATCATGGAAGGGCTCGCCAGTGTAGCCTCGTCGTCGGCTTTGCTGGCCCTAAAGCGAGCATAAAGTAGGGCTGCACATCGCCTCGGTTATCGATGGTTGATATGACGGCTGCCTCATCTCAACCCCTTTGCTGGAGTGGCTCCACTTCCGAGCGTCCATTGGACGGATCTCGTTCGGCGGGTTGATAGAAATGCAGGTCGAACGGCAGCCAGACCAGATGGAACAGCGCGTGAGCCATCATCGCAGCCAGGAGGCCAACCTGCCAGAACAGCCAACCAAAGATCAGTGACGCCCACAAGTTGAGGCTGAGCATTGCCCCGATGAACAGCGGTGTTCCCTTGCATCCGCCGAACAGGTAGCCGGGCAGGTGACCCAGGCCGAATAGCAGGCCCGAAATCACGATGGCTGCCCATACGATGGGAGGGTCCGGGCTTTCAAGCCACAGGGCTCCCAGCCACACCAAAAGGCTCATGAGGCCCCAGCGGGTCATCACCTCCTCGGCGATGCCGCCATACATCACGCGGCCCCATATGCCGATTCCATTTCTGATCTCTTCCATGCTGCTGACCGTTTGTTCATCCAGCCTTGGCCGGAAAAACAGATAATAAGCGGCCAAGAAGACTAGAGCGCCGCCTATGCCAACTGCGAGGGAGGGGAGGATCTGTGGCTCGATTGTGCTCCATAGCGGCTCGCCGGCGGCCAGCGCCTCGAAAAAGGGGTGCGTGCAAATCCACCCGGTGAGCTACGGCCGTTCCAATCGCGGCCGGAGCGGCGATGAGGATCAGGCTCTGAACGGTTGAGGCCAGGAGGATGACCGGCCTGGGGGGCATCTCTTTGCCTGGGGGCAGCTTGTTCGCGGCGAGTCTGCTGATTGTATCCAGGGCGCCGCGCACGGCGATCAGCATGCCTGGTATGCACACCAGCACCAGGCAGAAGAACAGAATCCAGTTGAACATTTGTAACCTCCTCTAGGATTGAATGTTGTCAGAATTCGACGATAGTGTGTTCATGCGCAGCTTCCGTCCAGTCCCTTGTTCGATCCATCGTGATCTGCCCGGCACGCTCTAGGAAGGGCGGTGCTGGTGGGGCGGCGCAACAGCCGGACGACGATCAAGCCGAAGATCAAGTTGGCGCCGGCCACCTCGATCAAGTGGGCCATTTGCAGCCCGGCCGGCATATCCATCGGTCTCAGCAGGTTGGCGCCCATCAGAACCGAGAACAATAGCGCCACCACCGCCGACTGGGAGCGGGCGCCTTCCAGCATCCGGATCACCGGAATGGCCAGCGCGGCCCAGATCA
>WSZX01000258.1 GCA_013139935.1 Ardenticatenales bacterium | reverse complement strand
TCCTCCGATTCGCGGTCTGGGAGACAGATGCCCAGCCCCCACTCTTTCCCCCACGCAATGGTGGGGACCAGCATCGGATCCAGATTCATCATCCGGCAGACGGTCGCATCCAGCGCGACCGGATCGGTGGACAGGAGCAGTACCGACATTGGCCGGGGGTCGCCGTTGCGCGGCCCATTTCCCTCCATCGCCACGATTCCATCCATCACATAGAGCCGGGGGTGGAGCATCCGGTTCAAGTCAACCAGCATCTGAGAAAAGAGTTCGACACTGGGCATCCGCGCATGGTACTCACCTTTGAGCATGCCCGGGATGCAGCCAAATTGATTCTTGATCGCCCCGGTCATGCGGGTAAGGCCGTGGGTCTTGAATTTGGGTAGCGACACGATCCCATCGGCTGCCAACACGCCGGCCGCGACGGTGAACTGCTTGATCAGATGCCCTTCAGGGAAGGAGACTGTGACTCCGGTGGTAAAGTCAGCCAGCCGGATTCCCAGTTCGGCGGCAGCCGCTGCCAACCCTGCCCTCCGCGCTACCATGCCCTCTGGTCGGCCAAAGGCCGGCGAATCTCCATAGCTCAACCGCACCCCGGCCGCCAACAGATGCCGTGCGACCGCTTTGAATACGGATGGATGAGTAGTGACCAGTTTCTCCGGCGCGCTCCCTACCAGCAGGTTGGGTTTTAGAAGGATCTCTTCGCCGGGCCGGAAGAAACGCTCTGCGCCGCCCAGGAGCGCGAGTCCCCGGCCGACCGCCTCGAAAACCTCAGAGTCATCATACCGCTCGCAGCGGACAAGAGCGACACGACTCGATGAATTTCCAGATAGCATATGCCCCTTTTTGAATCCGTCGAACCAAAGCCAGCCAATCTTACGGCAGGCTGGCATTTTTGGCAATCCCACCCCTGCCTCTCTCTCCCGTCTCCGCCGTCCCTTTTTCAACACCCGCAGGCTTTTTCATCACTCCGGTCTTGTGATAGAATCCAGGCCACTCGGATTGATGAAAGGAGAGCGGATGAGAGCATTAGTAACTGGTGGAACGGGATTCGTGGGTGCCAACCTGGTGGACGGGCTGAATACGGCCGGTCATACGGCCCGTGTTCTCCGTCGCGAGACGTCCCGGCTGGATGCGCTGGATGGCCTGACCTACGAGGAGGTGGTTGGTGATATTCTCGACTATGACAGCCTGATCCCAGCCATGGAGGGATGCGATTGGGTTTTCCACGCGGCAGCCGTCTCTGACTACTGGCGGCAAGGTACAGCACGGCTCTATGAGGTCAACGTGGAGGGGACCAGGAATGTGCTCCAAGCAGCGCAGACCGCGGGAATCAAGCGGCTCGTCTATACCAGTTCGATGGTTGCTCTGGGCATTCCCCCTTTTGGACAGAGCATGGATGAGACCCATGAATTCAACGTCTCCCCACGCCGTTTCCCCTATGCGCACAGTAAGCACCTGGCCGAGCAGGAGGTGCAGAAAGCGGTCCGGAACGGTCTGGAAGCGATCATTGTCAACCCAGCCGTCATTATCGGGCCTCGCGATGTGAACAATATCTCCGGGAGTATTGGGTTCCTGGTGGCGCGCGGATGGGTGCGCTTCTACCTGCCAGGTGGGGTGAATTGCGTGGCGGTGGAGGATGTGGTAGCAGGCCACATCGCGGCCGCCGAGCGCGGGCGGCCGGGGGAGCGGTACATCCTGGGAGGCGAGAATCTCCCTGTCCGGCAGGTGATTGATGCAGTTGTGGAGCTGTCCGGGGCGCCCCGGCCGCTCTTCACCCTGCCCCGTTGGATCATTGAGCCGGCCGCATTGGCGGTGGCGGCCGCGCAGCGGGTGCTGGCCAACAGGCTCCCCTTTGATGCCGACCAGGTGCGCATGTCGGGTCAGACGGTCTACGTCCGATCAGACAAGGCGATTCGGGAACTGGGGCTGCCGCAGACCCCTTTCCGTCTGGCTGTCGAACGCGCCTACCGATGGTTCAAGCAGAACGGATATCTGTAGCCGGCAGAATCCGCACTGCGACTCCAAAGACCTCCTGGAAGAATCGAGATTTCTTCTGCCCCGCCCATTGCTCAATCTCATTGCCGACGGGCGGGAACAGCCACACGATCATCGTGCCGGCCAGCCATTCCACCTGGAGATCATCCACCGCATTGGTGTGGGTCCGGTCCAGGCCATCGGCAAGACGCAAGATGGAACCCAGTTGGCATACGATCTCGCGGTCATCCGAGTTGAGCGCTGCAAACCCCTTGTGCTTGAGCTTGGGCTGGGCGCTGCGGTGGTAGCGGGCTATGTTCGCCACGATCGCCTTTTCCGGCGCGGTCAACGCTGGCAGCTTGGCCTCCATAATCATACGGTAGGCATGTTTGTGATGGTCATCATAGTCATACCAGTAGCCGATATCATGCAGGATGGCGGCGAACTCGAGTAGGTCGGCGTACTCGGCCGTCAGGCCGTGCAGATCGTAGGTTTGTTCCCAGAGGAGCAGCGCCAGTTTGGCATCCTGGAAGGAGTGATCCTCTTCGAATTCATAGTGGCGAGCCAAGCTGAGGACCTGTTGTCGTGCCGCCTGTTTCATATTCAACCCTTGCTCATGTAAAACGGGGTATTGGCTGTGCCATCACGGCTTGCGTGCACTGACCGTCACCGCGCCGGCCTGGGTACGGGGCAGCCACAAGGGGGTCCGTATGGCGAATCACGCCCCGCAATGCTGCGATCTCTGACTCGCTGGGCAGCCGCCGGCCGAGTGTGAGTGGCAGGGTGATCGGCTCCTGCGCCTCGAGGCCGGCACGGTCGAACTGGCGGGACAGGGCCGCCGCGCAGGCCGGCCTGCGTGGCTCACGTGGGACTCTACCGCTCACCGCCCGCGCAGCAACTCGCGCGCAATAATGACCCGTTGTATTTGGCTGGTCCCCTCGTATATCTGGTAGATCTTGGCATCCCTCATCAGCTTTTCCACCGGGTATTCGCGACTATAGCCATTGCCGCCGAATACTTGTACCGCGTCCACCGTTGCTTTCATCGCCGTGTCGGCCGCAAACGATTTGGCAAAGGCGGCCTGCTTGGAATTGGGGAAACCATTGTCTACCAGCCAGGCGGCTTGCCAGACCAGCAGCCGGGAGG
>WSZX01000419.1 GCA_013139935.1 Ardenticatenales bacterium | reverse complement strand
GGTAGAGCCCTAGAATGGTCTTCATCAGGGTGGTTTTCCCGCAGCCACTCTCACCGACGATGCCGATCGCCCCTCCAGCTTGGAGGTCAAAGCTCACATTGTCCACCGCGTGCACATAGCCGGCGTGTCCAAATCCCCAGCGCCTCAACTCGAACCAGACGCGCAAGTTCCGGATCGACAGCAGCGGATCGGTCGGGTTGACCTGGGGCGCCTCTTGATTATTTCCGTTTTCGTTGACAGACATGCTATGCTCCTGGCTTTACGCGTACAACCAGCATCTGACCTGCCGCCGATTCGCCCCGGTCATGGGTGGATCCTGGTCGCAGCGTTCAAAGCGCGAGGGGCAACGCGCCGCAAACCGGCAGCCCGATGGGGGATTCAGGAGGCTCGGCGGTTGGCCGGTGATAAACTCGGGCTCCTGGTCGCCTCGCAGTCTCGGTACGCTGGCCATGAGCTTTTGTGAGTATGGATGGAGGGGAGCGGAGAAAAACCGGGCCGCGTCGCTCGTCTCGACGATCTGGCCGGCGTACATGACGGCCACGCGGTCTGCCAGTTCGCTGGAGGTGGCGATATCGTGGGTGATGAGGATAAAGCTTATCTCCATCTCCTTTTTGATGCGCTTGAGCAGATTAAAGATATTTGCCTGTGTCAGCAGGTCCAGCGCCGATGTCGGCTCGTCGAGGATGACGAGGGACGGCGTGGTCACCAGCGCCATGGCAATGGCGGCTCGCTGCCGCATGCCGCCGCTCAACTCGAACGGATAGCGGGCCAAAAAGTCAACCGGCACGCCAACGCGCTGAAACATGGCGCGGGCCTGGTTCAACGCCTCTTCCTTTCCTATCGAATAGTGGCTGATCATGGGCTCCGCCACCTGATCTCCCACCCGGAGCACCGGATTCAGAGAGTTCATGGCTGCCTGTGGCACCAGCGACATCTTGACCCACCTGATCTGCTGCCGGAACTCTTCATCATCCAGGCTCATCATGTCGATGCCGGCCAACTGGGCGCTGCCCGAGTACGCCTCCACGTTGCGGGGAAGGAGCCGGAGGATGGCCTTGGCCAGCGAGGTCTTGCCACAGCCGGACTCGCCGACGATCACTACGGCTTCGGTGTGATCGAGGTCCAAGTCCACCCCGTCCACCGCCTGAACTGCCCCCTGGTTGGTACGGAAATGAAGCACCAGGTCCTTGACGCGCAACAGTCTGGCTTCTGACATGGGTTTACAGACCTCTTAGTCGGGGGTTGAAAATCCGATCCAGGGAAAAGCCCAGCAAGGAGAAGGAGAGTCCGGTGAACATGAGGAGGATGGCGGGTTCCAACATCCAATAGTATTGCCCATCGTACAGGGCGCCGTTGACGCGAGCATCGTTTATCAATTTGCCCCAGGTGGGGAGAATGGGATCACCCAGCCCCAGGACGGCCAGTGACGCCTCGATGAACACAAAGACGGGGATAACGGTAACCAACTGGGGGATCAGCATCGGGATGATGCGGGGAACCAGGTAGGTAAAGACCATCCGCCAATCGCTGGCGCCGTAGGCGCGAGCGGCCTCCATGTAGGGAGACTCTTTCACCTGGAGAAAGACAGCCCGGTAGATTTTGATCCCTCCGCCAAAGATGTTCAGCAGGATGAGGACCCCCAGCATCAACCAGAGGCTTTTGGAGTAGAACGTGCCGACCATGATCAGGATGGGAAGCAGGGGCAAGATCATGTTCACCTCGGTGATCCGTTGGATGAGCTCGTCCACCCACCCCCCGAACCAGGTGCCGATGCCGGCGATGGTCATGGTGGTGATGCTGGTACCGAGGGCAGCCAGCAGCCCAAAGGAAAGGGCAATCGGCGTCCCCCAGAGCAACGCCACCATCAAGTCCCGGCGGCGGTGGTCGGTTCCCGCCAGCCCGTGGACCTGGCCGAAGATCACCATCTCGGCGTCCACGCCGGCGTTCTCCTCGAACAGGAGCGCGCTGACCTGCAGGGTGTAGGTTCCCGCGAGGGCGACCGGCTCCTCCGAGGTCGGGTCGGCGAACAATCCTACGTGGGGGTGCTGCCCGCCGAGCCGGCGCTCCAACTTTTTATCCTGGGAGACGCGGTACGACTGGGACTGGCCCTCTATCCGGAAATCCGCCACCCGGATCTCTCTCCCATCAGGGGTCAGCCAGGTGAGCGAAACGTGCGGGAATTTATCCTGGAACTGAGCCTCGAAAAAGATGGAAATCTCCTGCGGGAAACCATCGTATGGGTAGTCAAAGGGGAGCGAAAATGTTACGTCCGTCATCGCCTCCGAAACCACCTCGGCGCTCTTGACTATAGAGCCATCCCGACTGCCCACGACGATCGTCTCCGAGAGATCGGCCTCTCGGAAGAGGTTGAACCAGGCTGGCTCGGCTTTTTTTGGGGTGTCATACCAGACATCTTCCCCTCCACGCCAAAGCTTGATCGCCTCCGGGTAGGGTATGGCAATCATGGTGTATATCGATATGCCGACCAACGCGAGGATGATCACCAGACCGATCATGGCGGACGGGTAGGCAAGAAGTTCTTTCAGTGCGCTCCGCAATCTGTTCATGCTTCTCTGCTCCCACCACCGATCTTAACCCGGGGATCGACCAGGGCATAGATGAAATCCAGGAAAAAGACGGTCAGGGCCAGGAGATAGGCATAGATGACGGCCACGCCGACAATCACCGGCGTATCGTAGAGGCCGATGGCCTGGTAGAGGGCCCGGCCGATCCCCGGCCAGTTGAAGACGGTCTCCAGGATGATGGCCCCCTGCCAGAGGGAGATCAGCATCAGGGCGAATTGGGTTAT
>WSZX01000316.1 GCA_013139935.1 Ardenticatenales bacterium | reverse complement strand
GCGCGCTATGGCGCCGGAGCGCATTGTGTGCCCACCAGCGGCTACCGGAGACAGGCTCGGTGTACCAGCCATCCTGCCGAAGTGTCAATAGCCGCTCGTGGTGACCCACCCATAGCCGGGTTATGTGGTCCACCCATAGCCGGGTCATGTAGTCCACTCATGTGCGGGTCATGTAGTCCATTGCCGTTTGAGGAAACCATGTCCGGCTGATGTGCTTTACCCATGTTCATTCATGTGCTCCAACCATGTCCAATCGTTCGCTTCTACCATGTTCAATCAATCGGTCCGACCATGTTCACCCTGGTGCAGTTTGCGCCGTGAGTGTGGCTGTTGATTACGACAGTACTTTAGTACATTACTTGGTCCCGGTAGAGGAGGCCGCGTACACGACACCGCCGGTTGGCGGGCAACGCGGGCGCGGCCATCTCTGCTGGACGTCATGAGCTACTGAGCTTGGGACGCATTGTCAGCGGGCAAGGCTGGGGTGATGCCGGAGACCTCCTTTCTGCGGCTGAGTTGACGATAACTTTCGCCGCGAATTATGAGCATGTGCGTGTGATGGGTGAGGCGATCAAGCGCCGCGCTCGCCAGCAGGTCATTGCTGAACACCTCAGCCCACTCCTCAAAAGCGCGATTGCTGGTGATAATGATCGAGGCGCGCTCATACCTTTAACTGATGATCTCGTAAAGGTCCTGGGCTGCCTGTGGCGTCAAGGGATGCAGGCCAAAGTCATCCAGGATCAGCAGATCAGCACTCAGCACTTTGCCCAGCAAGCGCGGCTGTGCACCGCTGGCCCGAGCGGCGTGCAGGCTGTTCAGCAGCCGATGAATGGGACGGGATAGGACGCGATAGTCGCGCTTGAGGGCTTCAATCCCCAAGGCGTTGGCCACATGGCTTTTTCCGACGCCCGTCGGGCCGCACAGCAAGACGTTCTCATGGCGCGAGATGAAGGTGCAAGTCGCCATGTCTTGGAGCAGGGTGCGATTGACTCCCGGAGCCGCCGAGAAGTCAAAGTGGGCTAGAGTCTTCTGACTATCGCAGCCGGACTGGGCCAGACGACGGGCCAATCGTGTTTGACTACGGCGTTCCAATTCATCATCCAGGAGCAGGGCCAGGAACTCGATGGGGGCGAGTTGCCGTTCCATCGCCTGGGCCGCTCTGACGTCGAGGGTGTGTACCATGCCCGACAGTCTGAGCTCGCGCAGTTTGGGCAGGAGGGGATGGGTCATCATGATTCCACCTTCTGGGAGACAACGAAGAACTCGGCGCTGGAACGCGCAAAGGTATGGCATCTGGCCGGCTCCGCGGCAGCTATCTCAGGGAGCGGCTCACGGTCAAGAGAAGCATTCAGAATCTCTTTGATCCGCCGGTAGGTGGGATCACCGAAGTAGAGCGCCCTGGCGCAAGCTGCTTCCAGCCGCTCGGCGCCTACTGTCTCTTCGCGGCGCAGGATAGCCTGCACAGACCGGAGGCGATAGAGAGGTCGATCGGCCAGCAAGGTTTCGACCACCTGGCTGGTAGCAGGACCCAGCCGGGCCGCCGCTTGGCGGCAAAAGTCGGGGGTGTGTTGTAGATAGGCGGCTTTGTGTTCAGGATAGTGTTCCAGGCGGGTTTGCCATTTGCCAGCCTCTTGACTGCGCTCGTGGGTCGCAACCAGTTCTTGCGCCCGGTAGATCTCCACAATCCGCTCACTGAGGTAGGCATCAAGGGTTTGACCGACGTAGGCGTGTGGCACCGAGTAGTAGCTCTTGTTGATGGTGACATGGCAATCGCGATGCACTTTGACCTGTTTGATCTCTCGTAGCGTAAAGGGCTCAAAAGGGAGCGGCAATAGGGCTGCCTGTTCGTATTCCTTGAACAATCGCAGCGGCGCCTGATGCGTGGTGCCATGCTCCCGAGTGCCAGCCCGCTCGCGTACCCAGGTCTTTAGGTGATCGTTGGCGACATGGATATCTAGAAACTCCCGTCCGGCCATGAAATTACGGTTCACATAGTGCACCCCACTCTCTACCTTACCCTTGTGACGTGGAGTAGCCCGCTTGGTCGGGCTGACCACAAAGCCGTAGTGTTGAGCCATGCGCCGGTAGGGTTCGGCCAGCACGGGATCATACACCAGGGCTTTCGCAACCGCCGCCTTGAGGTTGTCGGGCACCACCCGCCCGGGCACCCCGCCCCAGCTCTCGAACGCCCGCTGGTGCAATCCGAGCCAGGTGGGCATCTTTTGGTCAAAGACCAGTTCTGCATACTGATGGCGGCTGTAGCAGAGGGTGGCCACAAAGACGTGCGCTCGGCGCAGGCGACCGCAGCTTGGATCATACAACTTGCCTGCTGCGGCAAAGTCTACTTGCATCTCCTCACCAGGGGCAGTGTGGACACGCGTCACTGCGTCGGGTTTACGCGGACGCACCTTGCGCACGTAACGCCGCACGGACGAGTAACTGCCGGTGTAGCCATGGTCCTCCTGCAGACGTTGAAAGATGGCCGTCATCTCGACCTTCTGATCCAGCAGGCGTTGCACAGCCTCCTGGTACGGCTCCACGCTCGAGGCCACGCGGGGTGGTCGTGGAGCGGCGCCGAGGGTCGCCGCCACGGAGATATCATGGGGCAGTGGAGTGTCCGGCTGCAGATACCCCTGAGCTTCCGCCCATTTCCGATATCTGCGCACGGTGACGCGCGATACGCGCAAGTCTCTGGCGATGCGTCGATCGCTTTCGCCAGAGCGGACACGATGTATCAGATCACGAATGTAGTTCATGTGTAGACGCTCCATTTCTCTTTCCTCCAGATAGCGTTGGTTTCGGGAGGAATGGTGCCACAAACTCACCTTCGCACAATGCCCTACACCGGGCGATCATGGGTGGTACACATCGGGCGATCATGGGTGGTATACATCGGGCGACTATGGGTGGTATACATCGGGCGATCATGGGTGGTATACATCGGGCGATCATGAGTGGTATATATCGGGCGATCATGAGTGGGCTACATCATGTGATCACGGGTGGGCTACATCAGGCGGTCACAGGTGGTATACATCAAGCGATCATGCGTGGACCAGTATAACCCGGTCAATGACACTTTCCCACCATGCTCTGGCCGGCCGGGAGCCAGTCACCCGCCGGGGTTGATGCTGTGACTCTGTGACTCTGTCAAGCGGCCGGGCGGAAGTTGATGATTCTCGCAAATAAGAGTATCATCGCGCCACGGCCGAACAGACAGGTCCAGAGATGCTGCGACCCTCGTCGTGCACCGGCGGTGCCTGCGGCGCGGTTGCGAGCGAACGGGTCCGGCCGGTCATTCGCTGCCACCTCTCGGACCTGCACCATTCACGGCCGGAGCCGGGACAATGCCAACAGTGAGCCAAGATATCCTTGCCAGATTGAGATCGCTCAAACCAGAGTTGGCGGATAGGGTTGTTCGGCTCTTGCGTTCGCGGAGAGCAGACGGACGCCAGCGACATCGACGTCTTGGTTGATTCTGATGAGGGAGCAGACCTATTTGACCTGGTGGGGACGGCGCTCTTCTTCGAGGAGGAACTGTGGCGGAGAGTCGACCTGGTTCCGAGGCGTGCGCTCAGGGCGGAGCTGAAAGAGTCGGTGCTCGCGGAGCTGGTGCTCGCGGAGCTGGTGCTCGCGGAGTTGGTGCTCGTACCAGAGACTACCGGCCGTATCTGAA
The DNA here is from genome assembly GCA_013139935.1 of Ardenticatenales bacterium. GTDB lineage: Bacteria > Chloroflexota > Anaerolineae > Promineifilales > UBA4811 > GLR113. Next base: position 184 of record WSZX01000316.1, on the reverse strand, counting down.
TGACATCGTGGCGGCCATCGAGAGTATCGAGACATTTGTGGAAGGTGTGCCGCGATCCGAGTTGGCAGCAGCGCGATAGCGTGGCATTAGTGCACACAGCCGTGGCAGGGAGAGGGTGAACGAATGACAAACAGACACGCTTCCGGGGAACCGCAGCAAATCGCACGCTGGCGCAGGGCAAGCG
>WSZX01000147.1 GCA_013139935.1 Ardenticatenales bacterium | reverse complement strand
GGAGCTACCCTACCGGCTGAAAACAGAACTCTTGTCGGCGGCCGAGCTTGAGTTCTATCGCGTGCTGCGCCTGGCCGTGGGGGCGTGGGCGGTGATCTGCCCCAAGGTGGGGTTGGGCGACCTCTTTTATCCGCAGACCGGCAATCGGAGCGCGAATACGTCGTACCGAAACAGGATCGATCGAAAACACGTCGATTTCGTGCTCTGTGATCCCCATACGATGCGGCCGCTGGTGGGAATCGAGTTGGATGACGCCAGCCACCGGCGCGCGAGCCGGGAGAAGCGGGATAGGCTCGTGAATGGCGCTTTCGCGGCCGCGGGTCGGCCCTTGGAGCGGTTCCGAGCAGCGTCGTCATATGACGGGGCCGCGGCTGCCGCGGCCGCGGGTCCGGAAGAGACGGACACGCAGGAGAGGGGTGAACGAGGTAGGTCATCCCCAGAGTTCGAGGATCATGCTTTGAAGGTCCCGCAACACGCGGCCTGCTGCAGGGGGATCGGGCACAAAAGGGCTCAGTTGACGAGCCCATTGACGCTCTGCAACTTTCACTATCGCCGGATCAAAAAAGGTCATAGCCGATTCGAACTCCATCTCACGGTGTTCACATTTGCGGGCCAGGTTTTTGATGAACTGAAGCCGGTTCAACTCCCGCTCGCCGAAAATCCGCCAAAGATCGTAATAATCGCGGCAAACCCGACTGGCACCCCAACCGCGCTCTGAAAGCCGCATGCGGCTCTGAAGCAATGCTCGGAGCTTCTCGGCCGCGATCTCTTCAAGGGAATAGCAATTGAGGCTGACCGTCATGTTCTCGGGGAAACCGTGCAAAAGGGATCGCTTGAACGATGGGAAAAGAACCAGTTCGTCGTGGGTGACTTTTACCTTGAGCCTGCAGAAGGGTTGACGCTGACCGGGAAACTGGACCCGCACCACAAAGGCATCCTGACCGCCCGGATGGGGTAACCGGAGTTCCAACCGCTGCCACGTCACCAGGAAAGCACCTCGTTCTTGCAGCAATTGCTCGCACTCGGCGACTGCCCTGTGAATCAGAGTGTCTGTGTCACCGAGCTTTTTGTCGGGACGAATGCTAAAGTCCAGATCTTCGGAGAAACGATATCCGGGAAAGTAGGCTTTCTTGAGAGCTGTGCCCCCTTTGAGTAGCAATCCATCTCTCAGGTCATCCACGCGCATGATACCTGCGAGCAGATAACTCAGCGCATAGTCCTTCTCCACCAGCCAGTAGGGTGGGTTGCCGTGGGCGCGCGCCCACCCCTTGAGCATCTGGTTCACCGTTGTCATCGATGGTTTTCTGCCGGCAGCAGGTTGTTTCTTCCTTTCCAGTTGAGCACGAGCGAACCTGAAGCAGGACCGGCCGCATCAAGGCGGTATACGTTGCGCACAGGGAATTCTCGCAGCGGCTCATACACCGATTCCGGCACACCCAAAGTCTCCAAGGTCCACCCCAGGCGCTTGATCAGCGCACCGACCTGGTAGCGCAGGGCGTATCGGATCATTCGCTCGAGGTCAAGCAGGTCAATGGAACGTTGCAGTGTTTCGATTCCACTACGAATGGAACCAAACACACCAGGGTGGGCAAACATATCCAGCAACGTCCGTTCGGGATCGGTGATGAATACGCGGTGCCATTGGCTGACCCATTCTTGTTGAAAACCAAACCAACTCTTGGGCCGCACCGTGATGAATTCGTACTCACAATTCAGCACGTTCCAGACTGCGTGCCCGCGCGGCCGGTGGGCCTTCCCCTTGCGCATCTCCGGAGTGACAACACTTCTGGTTGTGGAAGCCTGAACCATGGGCGGTATTTGGGTGGTCAAGCCATGGTGAGCCAGCGCTGACCAGTGGCTGATCGCGGATGGCTGGACCAGGGCGGCCGCCACCGCAAAAGGATGCAGGTCGCTGCCGTTCAAAGGAGGCTGCACCGCATAGAGGCCACGCTTGAGTCGGACAAGCCAGCCGCTGTGCGCCAGGTGGCTCAGGTCCCAACGCAGTTGTGATTCGGTCAGACCAAGGTCTTTTGCCACCGGATGAGCCTGTTCTACTGAAAAAATCGGGCCCAGCTCAGAGACGATTCTGTTGATCAAGTCGAGTCGCTGATTCATGGCGCGTATATCGTACTATGAAAGTATGCTCCTGGCAAATATACGAAGTACGAAACACATCCGGGTTCAAGTGCTGGCTTGGGGGATTGGGTGGCTTGAGACCTGGTATTCACCGCGGGGAGAAAACGAAAGGGCGCCGGAAAATGATCCGGGCTGGAGATGACCCGACGGCAGGGCGGGGATCGCGGCCGCGGAAGGGGGTCCGGAGGGAGGCGGCCGGCGCACGGTGCACCCTAGGGTCGGGAACGGCCGGTGTTTCGGTCGGTTGCCGTTCCCGGCCGTCAAGGTACAATAAGAGCTGGGTCGGGCTACAATCATCGCGTGCCGTGCAAGTGAGGGAGGAGAGCGGGCTATGGAAACGATAGCAGAGAAGCGAAAGCGCGAGCGGCCGGGGTGCTTGGGCCGATTGATGATTGTGCTAGGGCTGGCGCGGCCGCCGGCCGAAGCACCTTGGGAGCCACGCTACCGGCTGAAAACAGAACTCTTGTCGGCCGCCGAGCTGGAGTTTTATCGCGTGCTGC
>WSZX01000521.1 GCA_013139935.1 Ardenticatenales bacterium | reverse complement strand
GGTCAGTGCTCCGATCATACTTGCCAGATGTCGCGCACGGGAGGACAGTGAGTTGCCGCTCAAGCTGCGAAGGAGACGATAGGCAGCTACGTAGAAAGCAAGATACGCGATCGAAAAAGCGCCAACGTACACCGCCTTTTCAAAGATGTCGGTTCCGAGGGACCGCAGCGGAAGAAAGATCCCGGTGAACGTTACAAACTTGTAATTCTCCAGTGCCAGGAACGAACCGAGAGGATGCCACAGGTGCGGGAAGTAGAACTGCCCTGGAAAAAGGTCACGGTAGATAACACTGCCCGGCGTGAAGATCAGGCTGCGGAGCACCACCCACAGCGTGAAAAGGACACCGATAAGCGGCGGCAGGGCATCCTTCAGGAGGTGACGCCTATCGCGCAGCCATCCTCTCACTGGCCGTCTTCCAAATCGACCGGTGTCCAGGGGGTGATCTCCAAGCGCCCGCTTCTCGCGGCAATAGTGGCAACGCGGATCACGTCGTTGCCCAGCAGTTGTTCGGCGCTACGCAGCACTGGCTCACCCTCATCAAACCACAGCCCTACAACGAGTTCGTAAGCATCGCCATCGGGAAGCCTGGGCAAAGCAATCAGCTGCTCATGTCGCACAATATCCCCCGGCTGCCAGTTGCTCACCGGGAAGAGGCCGTGGGCGATTGCCTCGAATCGGTGGGCCCCCGGATAAGCGGTGAAGAGCAGATAGGGTTTTCGTACCGGCGCCAGACCCTCCCAATAGTGAGAAATGAAAAAGGGTTCGCCCGGCCGAACCTCAGTGGTCGAAAGTCCGAATCCCCGGTACGCAACCGTTGCCGAAAGCTCTACCGTACGAGGGTATTGTATGTCGGCATCGGTTGCCAGCACTGCCGCTTGCAGATTCCCGTCCGGAGTGAGGCCTCGTTCGAACAGGAGGTAGCCATTCGAGCTGGCCCGCAGGCCGTAGGCTGGACTGTGGAAAGCGCGCAGCAGTGTCTCCTGGTATCCAGCCGAATCGGGCTCGCGGTTTGGGTGAAAAAGGTCGAGCAGAATGAAATCGGCATCTTCCACCCGAGGCAGGATGGTCAACTGATCGCGGTGGGCCAACGGAACGGCGTAGGGGTTCTGTGTTGCCACCGAGGCCTTGTCGGGAATCTGCTCCAGGATATCGTTGCCGATGCGGTGGTGTTGGGTGGTCTGCAGAGTACTCAAGTCCTGAGCCACGTTGGGGGCAAGAAAGGCCGCGGTCACCGTACAACCTGCCAGGACGAGAACAGCCCCCGCCGATTGTGGCGGCGCCCAGCCCCGGGCCTTGGCCGTTGCCGCGAGCCACCGCAGGCCCTGAATGGCAGCGAAGAAGAGAAACGGAACGGTGGTCACGTCGTACCGACCGTGGAGATCCAGGTAGAGAGGGCTGTCTGCAAGGAGGTTCAACACCAGTCGCGGAAGAGCGGCCAACAGCGAGGTCACCCCCAGCAGTGGCAATCCGCCGAGGGGCACCAAGAGGCTCGCGACATACCGCAGCCCCTCGGGTTGGACGATCTGGCCCGCCGCGTGTTCGAGCAAGGTCACTCCTTCCGGGGCTAGATAGGGTGCCAGCAATTGCCCGCTGGTGCCACCAAGAAACGGGATGAGGACTGTATCCGCGATCCAAAACCACGCCACGCCCAGTCCCAGGCTCACCAGTCCGGTTCTGGGGTCCCGCCGGAAAAGCCAGAGGTAGATGCCGAGCGCCGCCACGGAAAAAGCCACGTCAGCCCCGCAAGACATAGCCAGGAGGAGAAGGGTGTAGTACATGGCAGTGCGGCCGCGGCGATGTGCGTCCAGGGCGAACAGGATCGCAGGCATGGCAAAGACCGTGATGTGAAAGTTCCCAGCGCCCAGGCGCAGCGTCACGAAATAGAAAAGGAAGGCGACGGCCATCAATGCGGCCGGCCCGCGACCGATTGCGTCGCGCGCCAAGCGAAAGAGCGCTACCGCAGCAAGGGCGGTGGCCAGGATCTGGCTGATGAGGAGCAGGGCTGGCCCCCCGAGGCCGAGGGCGTAGAAGGGCAGGAACAATGCAAGCGCGGGTGCAGGACTGCGCAAGAGCATGCTTTGGCCGTACATCGACGAGTAGAGGAGGTCTGTCCAAGCCCTGCTACTCTCCCCGTGCGTGCTCAACCACAAGGCCTGGTCATAGAGTGCGAGATCATGGGCGTTCACCGAATATGCGCGCAGCGCCGCGAGTGCGCGCGCGCTGAACAAGCCGGCAAAAACCGCCACCCCAATAGCCACCAGCAGCGCCGGACCGATCCGCCCAATTCGTCCGCCCAACCTGGGCTGGGCCAGAAACGTCAGCCAGGCGAAAAACGTGGCCAATGAGCCGCTAAGGAGAAACCGCCCCGTCTCCTGCGCCGTGTTTCCCACCCCTGGCATGCCAATGATCAGGGATAGCAGTAGAGGACTGAACGCCAGTGCAACCCCGGGCAGCACCGTAGGGAGTGGCAGTTTCTGCCGCCGCGCCCTTGAGTTTCCTACGATCTGCCACAGCGCTACTCCCACGGCGTACAGCAGCAGGCCGGCCCCGGCGCGGAATTCAACACCCAGCCGCGTTAGCCAGCCCTCCAGCCCCCACAGCGCCACCAAAACAATTACCAGGGAGACTATCGCGTTGGGCGCCAGCCGGCCCCGGTCATCCGCCAACCCCAAGCCCTGAATCACGAGTCCCACCAGAGCAGCGGAATACTGGACAAGCTTGAGGATAACGAGTCCCAATAGCAGAGCGGGATGTCGGACAAGGGTCTGCCAATGTCGCAGATATGCGGCGCGCAATGGAAACAATTGCCGTGAAGCGCGCTGCGGGTATTTGCGCAGGTAGCGCCAAGCGGAGGGACCGTAGTAAAAACTCTTGACAGCATAGGACCAGAGGGAACTGGGCTCGCCCAGGTGGACCTCCCCGGCGGTGATCCGACCCATCCTGCAACCGCGAGCGAGCAGCCGGTTGTGCAGATCATAGTCCTCACAGGACACGAGCGATTCATCAAAGCCGCCAGCCTGCTCAAATGCGCTGCGTTTCCAAAAGCGGGCCGCCACCACGAGCGGATCGTCAAGGTAGGTATCCCGTTCCAACGCTCGCACCCGAGCCCAGAAGCTGCCGCCCTCTGAGCGGTTCGGCACCGCGATCACGTCCACCTCCCCCTTTTGCAGCAGCTCGACGGCGGCCGCGACCACTCCCGGCTCGAGCGTGAAATCACCATCGATCCGATACAGATACGTGCCGCCGGAGCTGCGGGCGCCATGGTTGATCTGGGCGCTCCTTTCCGGACCGCACTCTAGTACCCGGGCGAATTGGCAGGCAATCTGCACGGTACCATCTGTGCTGCCATTGTCCACCACAATGATCTCGATGTTGGGATAGGTTTGAGCCTGGACGGAGCGCAAACACTTTTCGATTGTGGTCCCGCAGTTCCGAGTGGGGATGATCACCGAGACGAGGGGCAGGTCATTCCTCATGGCTTTCTCCTCCTGACCTGACACCCTGCAAGAAGTTGGAGGCATTGCTCAGAGGTCCGGTCCCAATCGAATTGAGCAGCCCAAGCCTGCGCATTCCTGGCCAGTTGATTGCGCCTGTCATGGTCCAGCAACAGGTCCCCCACCGCCTCCGCCAGCTCCTGCGGGTCACCATGCCGGACAAGCCGCCCGGTCCTGCCATCCTGGATCGAATCGCGCAAACCCGCGACGTCCGCTCCCACCACCGGGGTGCCGCAGGCATTGGCTTCCAGAACCGTGAGGCCCCAACCCTCCTTCAAGGATGGATTGACGACGACGTGCGCCCGCTGCAGCAGGAGCAGCTTTTGCCGGTCTGAGATGTGACCCAGGAATTCGACGTGATCCCCAATCCCGAGCTCTCTGACCAGGGCGTGCAGCGAGGGGCGGGCCGGTCCCGAGCCAGCAATGCTGAACCGCGTGCTCGGCACGCTGTCCAAGAGCGCCGGCATCGCTCGCAGAGCAACGTCAACGCTCTTGTAATGCCGCAGACGCCCCAGAAAGGCAACCAAAGGGGTGTCGCTTTTCGCGCCCGGCCGGTACCAGGTGCAATCCACCCCATTGTGGACTATGGAGATCTGCTCGGCCGGTATGCCAAGCTTTACCAGCGCGCGTCGGGAACTCTCGGATACGGTGACAAAAGGGACATGCCGGTATACCAACGGCATTCCGACTCTTTCCATCAAGTTCGCTAGATGGGCCAGATGCAGGGGCAATTCGCGGAAGAAGACCTCGCTGTGGACGTGATGCACCAGCGCGATCTTGGGGATCCGACTATAAAGAGGAGTGAAGAAGGGGATGCCGTTGGCCCCATCCAGGATCACATCGAA
>WSZX01000022.1 GCA_013139935.1 Ardenticatenales bacterium | reverse complement strand
TCTCGGGTTTCGGCGCTGACCGGCCGCTTTCATCAGAGGAGCTCAAGATGGCACGGATTCTGGTTGTTGATGATTCGGCGTATCAGAGGTTAAAGGCACACCGAATCCTGGAAGAAGCGGGCCACGTAACGTTGGAGGCGGTCAACGGGCGGGATGGTCTGGAACGGATCCTTGACGACGCGCCTGACTGCGTCGTGCTTGATCTCCTCATGCCTGAACTGGATGGCATTGAGGTCCTTCGGGAGGTGCGCGATCAGGGGATTGCTACGCCCGTCGTCGTGCTCACGGCCGACGTGCAGGACACCACGCGGCGGCTGTGCATGGAACTGGGGGCGGTCGCCGTTATCCACAAGCCGGTCAAGCGCGACGAGTTGATCGGTACCATCGACCGGTTGGTCGAGCTCCACGCTGGGAACGACGAGGAGGACGGGTGAACTACACGGCGGATCAGATGGATGCTTTGTCAGAGATGGTCAACATCGGCATGGGGCAGGAGGCCGGCATGCTGAACGATATGGTTGGCTCACACGTTAGCCAGCGAGCCCCCGTCATCGACCTGCTCTCGCCGGCCGCGTTGGAGCGGAAAAGAGAGAGAGACGCAGAAAGCCGTCCTTTCGGCGGTGCGGTTGGGGTTCAAGGAGCCGTTGGCAGGCAGTGCGTGGTTGGTTTTCCCGACCGCGAGCGCCGGCAAACTCGTGGCGCTCCTGACTGAGGAAGGAACGCCGTCCTCCGACCTCGACGAAATCCGGGTGGGGACCCTCACCGAGGTGTGGCAAGCGATCCGGCGACCGGTGCGTCAGACGGGACCGGCGCCGGTAGCACGTTCGCTCCCTGGCTCCGGCTTGCTCACGGTTCGATCCTGACCCGATAGGGTGCGGGTTCCGAGGTCCATCGCGTCGCGCCCGAGATCACCAGTACTGCACGATGGGTGCTGTCCAGCTCAATCGTCGCGCTGTTATCCGCGTCCAGGCCCAGCCGGCGAACCCGTACCTGGGGGCCGTACTCTACCAGTTGCAGGAGGTAGGACTGCGGCAGATAGTTCGACGACCGGACAAAGCCTTCCACCGTCCAGCCGCTATCGAGACTCTCTGCGTCATCGCAGAAACCTATCTCGGGGATGGAAATGTCGTCAATCAGCCATCCGGGCTGGTTGAGACCTGGGTCACTGATGTACCAGAACCGGACCAGAATCAGTTGCCCGGCGTAGTGGCTCAGGTCCACCTCTTCCTTTCGCCAGGACAAGCTCTTGCCGGTGTACCCGTGTCCGTAATTCGCCTGGTTCGGGTCGTCTGAGGTTGAATTGCTACCTGGCAGCGTCTCCCAGGTGCGGCCGTCGTCGGAAGAGGCCGCCACATAGCCATAGTCGAATCCCTCTTCGATGTCGTGCCAGCTCCAAAAATGGAGCGTGGCCTCTGCCACACGGCCGAGATCCACCGGACGGGTCAGGCTGCTGTCCAGCATGTTGCGCCGGTTTGACCACCATACCAGGTCGCCGCCGCCCTCGCGTGGATCGGTTCCCGCCAGCCGCACCAGCCCAGAGCCCGTGAAGGCTAAAGCACTCCCCGCGCCCGGAAGGATTTCTATATAGTCGCCCCCAAACTGGCGGACCCAACCGGCATACTCGGTATTCTGGCCCAGGCTGGCGCGGAACGTGGGTTCGCCGCCGTCGTGCAGCGAATACCCATAGCGACCATCGTCCAGCAGCTTGTCGTTGAGCAGGTTGGCAACGACCCAGTCGCCGAAAACGGCCGTGAAATCGGTCTGATACTGTCCGCTCTGCAGCAGGCGGTTGATGCCGTCGATTCCATAGGCGTCATCTGCAGCCAGCGCTCCCAGCGCCCCATGCCCGCCATAGTGTTCACCCAGGTAGCTGACAAAGAGCTTGCTGGCAGCATAGTTCCGATACTGATCGGCCGAATCCTCGGCCCAGTTGGTCAGCTGGATGTCGGGGTCGAGCCAGAAATCCCATGCCCCCAGCACGCTCGTGTACCCGTTTACCTCTTCAGCCAGCAGGGAGAGTCCCTCGTTGAGCCATAACGATTCGCTCCGATCTTGGTTCCAGTGAATCATGTGCTGGAACTCGTGGCTGAGCAGTTGCCCAAAGAGGTCCAGATCGTCCAGGTAATCCACCGTGACATAGATCATCTCCCGCTCGTTGCTGCGCGGTTTCATCGCCGTGGGATACTCGTCGGCGCTGCTGAAATAGCCGGCCAGACCGGGCGGCATTTGGTCGGTGACCAGAATGGTTGTCCTTGGATCGTTGTCGATCCCTGGGCTCCATTCGGTGCCAAAGTAGCGGTGGTTGGTGGTGCGAATCTGCGACTCGAACAGGTCGGCCGCCTGGGCCAGTTGAGCGGCGTCGAACTCTGTTCCCTCACTCACGAAAAAGTAGGCATGGTCGGTCTTGATGTGCAGTTCGGCGTCAAGCTGCCAATAGCGTTGCTCCTCCTCGTCTCCCATCCACAGCGTGTGTACCTCCCCGGCGTGGAGCTCCGTCGGTCCCTGCACCGGGCCGCGGTTGGCTGGCTCGCCGGCCACGCTCTCCAACAGCCCGAACAGGCGCCAATAGTCAGTGTCGGAGGTCTCGGTCTGTAGGATCCGCTGCTCCAGGAAGCGGCTATCCCCCGACGGAGAGGCCGGGTAGAACTGAGAGGGGGCCGGAGTGGGCTCTGGTGTGCCGTCGAGCCGCTCATCGATCGACTCGGACACCAGCCAATAGGCGCTCAGGAACGCGCCCGTCACACAGCAGCAGAGGCACGCGGACAGCGCAGCCAGAATGATGATGGCTCCAACCAGACCCTGCAGTGGTTTGCTCTTGTCTTGAGATGGCGCGGCCATTCGTGCCCCGACCTCTAATACTTGTTCAACAACAACTTGGCATTCTTGTGGCCGCAGAGTGCACCTGATTCACCATCCACAACGGGAAGTTGAGAGTGTAGAATAACAAGCGAGGTACCGTCCCCTCTGCAGTTCCGCTGCTGCACACACTTGCGCCTGCGGGCAGTGCAGGTGAGTAAAGCTGGCAGGGGTGACGAAGGGGGGCGCATTGCGCCCCCTTCGCCACCCCTGCTTCTCTCTCCCGTCGCCGCAGCCCCTTTTTCAACACCCTCAAGTCACTTCTTGACAAGTGCTAGGGTCGCCGCGGTGGGGCATCCACCGGCACGATCGAAAGGGGGCTGATCGGGACGGCGGTTCCGTTCCGATCGCCAGCGGGAAACCCTGGTATGGCGCTGGCCGGCGTTCTCGATCGCGGTGCCGGTCGGGGATCCAATCTGAACCCAGGCCGTGCAGTCCTCCTGTCTATGCGGCACCATCCTGGATATCAAAGAGCAGCCGGCCGGCTTGCACCTCCACGCGGACGGTGGCGCCCGTCCTGGCTGGTGCTTTCAGCAGGTCATCGGCCAGCGGTTCGCGGAGGTGGCGGCGCAGAATGCGGCGCAGCGGCCGCGCTCCCCACTCTGGATGTTCGTTTTGCGCCAAGAGCCACGCCTGAGCCTCCTTGCTCACCTCCAGCCGGATCCCGCTTCCGGCCGCCAGTCGCTTCTCCTTTTCCAGCATCAGCTCCAGGATCAGCCGGAGGTGCTCGGCGGATAGCGGGTGGAAGAGGATGATGTCATCTAGCCGGTTGAGGAACTCGGGCCGAAAGTGCCGTTTCACCTCCTCCATCACCCATTCCCGTTGCTCCTGGCTGATTGCCGGGTCGATCAGCCGCTCCGATCCCAGGTTGCTGGTCAGGATGATCACAGTTTCGTAAAAGAGCGTCGTTCGTCCCTGCCCGTCGGTGAGCCGGCCCTCTTCCATCACCTGCAGCAAGATGTCTGTCACTCGCGGATGAGCCTTTTCTACCTCGTCGAACAACACTACGCCGTACGGGCGCTCGCGCACCGCGTCGGTCAACTGCCCGCCTCCCTCGTACCCCACATACCCGGGCGGTGCGCCGATCAACCGGTTGACCGAGTGCTCTTGCTGGTATTCGCTCATGTCTATTTCGGTGGCTGCGTCTTCGTCGCCAAACATGAATTCGGCCAGCGCCTTGGCGAGCTCTGTCTTTCCCACCCCAGTGGGTCCGAGGAAGAGAAAGGAACCGATCGGCCGCTTGGGATCCTTGAGCCCCACGCGCGCCGTCTTGACCGCCCGGCTCACCGCCATCACTGCTTCTTGCTGCCCGATGATCCGTTGGTGGAGGTGCTCCACCATCCGGGCGTAGCGAGTGCGCTCGTCCGCCCCCAACTTGCTGACCGGAATGCCCGTCATCTGGCTCAGGGTCAGCGTCACGTCCTCGGGGTCAAGTCGCTCTTCGCGACCCAGCCGGGCGGCCCGCAGGGAGGCAGCCGTCCGGTGGATCAGGTGCATCGCAGCGCCGGGAAGCGGGGTTGCGGACAGGTACCGCTGTGCCAGAGAGGCGGCCGCCTCGAGGGCCCCGTCCTCGATCTGGAGTCTGTAATCCTGTTCCAACAGCGGCTGGTGGAGGCGCAATATGGCCAGCGTCTCCTCTGGCGTGGTGGGGGGAACCCGCAGCCGGTGGGTGTGCTCGACGACGGCCGTTCTCTTGCTCATCAGTTTGTCATAGGCGGCCTGGTTGGTGGTACCAATAATCGCGGCGCCCCGATCGAGCAGCGCCTTGCGCAGCGGCCCGCTCGCCTTGGGGAACTCGGCGTCGAGCGGCCCGCCAAAGAAGCGCTGTATGTGGGGGATAAAGAGAATGCCGCCCTGGGCGCGGCGCAATCCAGCTTGGAGCGCTTTGATCGGGTCGTCCAGCAGAACCGGCTCCGAAACCTGAACCAGCGACTTGAGGCCGGGGGGGCCGTTCCCTTGGGCGATTTTCAGCGCCAGGCTGTGGACCAGTGACCGCTTGCCCACGCCCGGTGGACCGACGAGGATCACGTGGTTGTCCTTGGCGAGAGAGAGCAGCCCGATCAGTTCTTGGAGCAGCGCAGCCCGCTCATAGACCGCTTCTGCTCCTCCCTCTGTCGCCAGCGCAACATAGTCCACCGTGGTCCCTCTCTTGGCCCCGGAGTGGGTGGTGAGCGCTGCTGCAACGGCGGCCGGAGTCACGCCGTGCCGGTGCAATACCCCCGAGGTAGTCATTCCATGATCTGCCATCGCTGCCAGCACGTGGTCAGAGTTGGTCTTGATCTCATTGTGTGCCTGGGCAACGTCGAGCCCCTTGTCCAGTACCTTGGTCATCTCGTTGGAGAGAGAGATCTGCTTGCCATCCTGGTCCACAAAGGTCAGGTTCACGTCTCGCCCCCCCCTCATGCGGGCCATCGTTTCCACTGTGGCCTCCAACTCTTTCAAGCCGCGCTGATCGGCCAGGCGAGCCAGCAGTTGGTTTGCGGCCGAACCTGGCCGCCGGACCAGGGCCAAGAGCAGCATCTCTGGTGTCAGCACCCGCTTCCGGTAACCCCGCATGATCCTTCCGGCCGCATGCATCTCCCGGTCCAATTCCGGGGTGAGGAGCTTGGGATTAAGCGTGCCCAATTGGCTATTCCTTGCGTCCGATTGACCGCTTCCGGGCCAGAAGCGCCAATGCGATAGCCGGCACGGCAAGAGCCAATGCCACGCCGAACATGATTCCCGCCCGGCCGGGGGGAGCGGGCGCCGGCGGCGGAACCGGAGTGGTCGTGGCCGCGGGCGCCGCGGGCGTGGGAGGCGTGGGGCTGGCGGGTGTGATCGGCTCGGTGCTGGTCACAGTCGGCGCCAGCACGATCAACGGCGTGACGGTGGGGGCAGGAGAGCGCGTGGTGGCGGTGGGAGCAGGGGAGCGCGTGGTAGCGGTGGGGGCAGGAGAGGGCGCCTCGGTGTTCGCGGCGGTGGGTACAGGCGACGGGCTGCTCGTCTCGATCGGGGGAGCGGGCAGGAGCAGCGTCTGCCCCACGTAGATCATGGTAATCTCCAAGCAGTTCGCCGCGATGATCTCTGCCACCGAGGTACCGTAGGTTCGCGACAGGGCGGTCAGGTAATCTCCGGCCAGCACCGTATAGGGAGTCCAGCCGGCCGGTGGGGGGGCGCAGGTGGCGGTCGGAGCGGAGGTAGGGGTAGTGGTTGGGGACACCGTGGCGGATGCCGTCTCCAAGGGCGGCGGCGTCGCAGATGCCGCCTCGGTCGGCGGTGCCGTGGCGGCCGCCTGTGTTGGTTCAGTCCCCGGCGTGGGTGACGGTTGCGCAGTGGGTGGGCTGGCCTCAATGGCAATCAGCACCGCGTCGTCCCAGTAGGTATCGTTGTGCTTGACCGGAAAGAGGGGGGCGGATTTCATAAAGACGGTTACCGCATCGGTCTGGGCGCTGGCTTCAATGGCAACCTGTAGCCAGGTGTCGTACTGATTGTGAATGGGTGACCAGGCGACGGTGCTGGCCCAGGGATCCGTGTTGCCGGTGGGGTCGAGGCCGATCTGCAGATTGATCTGTCCCGGCTCGACCGATTGACCGGGATCATCCTCGCTGGATGACCAGACCTGTGCCCAGATGCTGAACTGTAGCCGGGCGCCCGGTTGGATGCCAAAGACCTTTTGGTACATCCCGGCCGTGTGGGTAGAGTAGAAAGTGAACCACTGCTGGGCCGAGGACCCGCTGTGAACCCGATCTGGAAAGAGCCAGCCGGCCGCCTCCTTGTATTCTGGCCGGTGGTTGATCCCGCCGGGGTCGCCAGGCTGCCGTTCCACCCACCAGGGGGTCCAGTCGGAGGCCACCTGGATCTCATTGATGCCACTCCAAGGGGTATAGCTCCCCTCGAAACCGGGATTGCGCAGCAGGTTGGCGGACTCTTGCGCCCAAGCCGCCGGCTGGGTGCCGGCCGGGAGCAAAAGGGCCGTCAGAGAAACGAGGGACAGGAAGCGGATGGCGGATTTTCGCATGTGTCTGTTGCTCAAGAGGTGACACCGGGGATCTGATCGGCAGGGTCAGAGAGAGAACCCGCGGCGGCGCTACCGCATGAGGTCTGCATCCTCTGCAAATGCAGGAGAACGCTGGCGCACCACGCAGGGCCGCGCCGATGAGAACAAGAACGAGAGCCTGTGTCTGCCTGCACCAGTCCGGGTCCAAACCCAATTGCGGCTCCGCCGCGCTGGCAATCATGCATCGTGGGTCCAATTGTAGCACGGACTGGCTATGAGTTCAATTCGGTTCTGCCTGGTGCCTACTGGCATCTCAGTCGACCTGAGCGAGGAATCAGGCCGAGTGTGTCAAAGGGCTGTCTCGATCAGCATTCGCCTATCACCGGGCGGCACGACCGGCTTGGGGTGGGTCTGCTTTCTCTGGCTGCTTGTGTGCAATCACCGCTGTTCGGTGCGATGCGCCAGATGCCCTGACTCTTTCCCGCCGGCGAGTTCCAGGTTCACTGGACCACGATGCGTTGCGCCAACCCCAGAGTCCGGCGGGAACGGGTTTCTCCTCCCCGGCGAGCGTTCTCTGGCCGGGCACTGGTGGTGCGCTCGGCAATGGCACGAAAGAGTGATGGTCTGTTCTGCAACATGGGATATACTACCAATCGTGAGTCAGGCTGCCTGGCTCAACGGTGCGCTCAGTTTGGAGGTAGCTGGCATGATCGGTGGCATTGTAGCGGAAACGGGAGAGGGCCAGTTTGCGGCCGAGATGACGGCTCTGCGCGAAACGACCAGAGAGTGCATGCAGTGCGGCACTTGCACTGGCGCCTGTCCGGTGGCAAACGAGATGGACTATACTCCCCGCCAGATCATCCACCTGATCAATGTTGGATTGGAGGACAAGGCGCTCAACAGCAATTCCATCTGGACCTGCGCTTCCTGCACTCACTGCACGGTAAAGTGCCCGCGCAGCATCGAGATCACCGAGATGATGTACCGGTTGCGCTGCATCGCCATCAAGCTTAAGCTTGAAAAGCAACCGGGAATGATCTTTACCCAGAGTTTTCTCGAGGTGATCAAGGCTCACGGCCGGACCTTTGAAGCGGAGTTGCTGCTGCGCTACAGCCTTGCCACCAACCCTTTCTCGCTGCTCCGCCAGGTCGGGTTTGGGTTGACCATGTTCAGCAGGGGCAAGGTGTCCCCATTGCCGGACCGGATCGAGGGGAGAGACGAGGTCAGAGCTATCCTTTCGGACGAGCGTGCGCAGCGGTCAGGATGATCCATTGCCGAGTGACACCTCGCACATCTGCGCCGCGCGCGAGTAGTGTATCGATGACAAGCGAATACGCTGTGACCAAGAGACGATCAGAAACCGACATCAATCTGGGCCAATCCGTGTCCTGTCCGGGACACGGCCTGGCTGCGCTGAGGAGCAGCCCATGAAATATGCTTACTTCCCTGGGTGCAGCCTGGAGAGCAGTGCCAAAGAGTACGACATGTCTTTGCGAGCGGTCTTTGAGCGGCTCGGCATCGAATTGGTAGAGATCGAGGATTGGAACTGCTGCGGGGCGACGCCGGGTGCGGCAACTGACAAGGTGACCAGAATCGCTCTGTCCGCCCGCAACCTGGCCTGGGCAGAGGAGCGCGGGCTGGAGGTGGTGGCACCTTGCAGCGCCTGTTACAATAACCTCCGCAAGGCGACGCTGGCGCTCCGGGAAAGCCCCGAGCTGCGCCAAGAGGTCAACGCTCGCCTCGACGGCCGCCGGATCGAGTACGGGCCCACGGTCAAAGGGCCGGTGGAGGTGCTGGTAGTGGATCTGGGCCTGGACAAGATCAATGCGACCAAGCCATTAGCTGGCCTGAGAGTGCTGCCCTACTATGGCTGTCCCATGACCCGGCCAAAGGGGGGGTACGAGGACACTGAGCAACCGGTGGCACTTGACAGGATCGTCAGCGTGCTGGGCGCGGAACCGCTGGACTGCTTTCACAAGACAAAGTGCTGCGGCGGCGGGGTTGTCATGAACCGCGAAGACATTGCCCTGGATCTCACCGGCAAGCTGTTGAGCAGGGCAGCTCAGATC
This sequence comes from Ardenticatenales bacterium, assembly GCA_013139935.1. GTDB lineage: Bacteria > Chloroflexota > Anaerolineae > Promineifilales > UBA4811 > GLR113. The sequence continues at coordinate 4 of WSZX01000022.1, read as the reverse complement.
GGAG
>WSZX01000287.1 GCA_013139935.1 Ardenticatenales bacterium | reverse complement strand
CACCAACCGGCTGGTCGTCCGCGCGGAACTCGTCAGGATGCAGGCTTCTTCCATGACGTGATCTGTGGACGGCGTCGACCGGGACGGCTGAGTTGCGGACATGAATTCGGACCACAAAAGTACGGGTTCAGTAGCAACCCGGCATTCTTGTGGCCGTTCAACATCATTTAGAACGATAAGGCGTCTCTTGACAACTGAAACTGTTGCCCGCCCAGACGGAAAGTGTCTGGGGAGTGCCGGTCGTCTACCAGGGGCCATCCCTGGTTTCTGGTGAACCATGTCTCTTCCCGAGAAAGACAAGAAGGCCTGCCGGGTCGAATCCAGACCGGCCGAAAGGGACTTGGCGCTGGTCACGCGGGTCATGGAGGCAGCACTCTCTTGCCGGGAGCCTCAAGAGCTTCTGCGAACTTGCTGCCGGGAGATGGCCCTGGCTTATGATCTGCCATACGCCACTGCCAGCCTGCTGCGGGGCGACGATCCTCAATCCCCAATCACCGTCTCGGCCTTTTCACACCCCGTGGCTGGCGGACAAACTCGCCCGCCCTCCCCGCTGTTTCCCATCGACCCGGATCTGACCCCGCTGGCGGCGGCCGATGCGGCCGGAGACCCTCGGCTGGCCCATCTGCGTGATCGGCTGCTCGAACACCACATCGTCTCCTTACTCATCGTACCGATCTCGGTGCAGGGCAGGGTTGCCGGCGCCATTGAGCTGCTCGCCACCGAGCGACGCGATTTCAGAGACCAGGACCTGGCGCTGGCCCAAAGCGTTGCCGGTGCCATCGGCCGGTCGGTAGAAAGAGAGCGAGAACTCGGGGACCTGCAGCGCTACGCCGACAGCCTGGTAGAGGCCACCGCCCGGCGCACATTTGATCTGCGGACGGAACGGGATCGAACTCGCTCCATCCTCCAGGCGTTGGGAGATGCAGTCGTGGTCACTGACGTCGACGGCGCCATCCGATACGTCAACCCGGCGGCCGTTGAATTGACCGGCTACTCGGCCGATGAGATGTGGGGAGAGGACTGGAACCTGTGGCTCAGTGACCGCCGGCCCGCCGGCTTTCTGCGGCAGGTGGAGCGCGTGGTGCAGACGGGTGATGTCTGGCGCGTGGAGGTTGTTCTGCGGCGAAAGGACGGGGCGTTACAGCACGTGGAGATGACTCTGGCTCCCCTTTCTGATCTCTATGCCCCCGGCCAGCCGATTGGCCTGGTCAGCGTCCAGAGGGACATTACCCATCTCAAGGAAGCAGAAGAGCTCAAAGACCAGTTCGTTTCCAACGTGTCGCACGAACTACGCACCCCCCTTTCGGTGATTACCCTGCTGGCCGGGAATCTGGATACGGTCTATGATCAAATGGACGACGCCGGCCGGCAGGCGCTGATTCGGAAAATCCGGCAGCGGGCTCGTGTGCTCAGCGCGCTGATCGGCGATCTGTTGGACATCTCGCGCATTGATAGTGGCAAAGCCTCGACCGAGCACCAGGCCGTGGACTTGGCGCAACTGGCGCGAGAGGAGGCGGAAAAGCAATTGCCGTTGGCTCAGAGCAAGAACCAGACCTTGCGCGTGATGGAAAGCGAGCCTCTCTTGGTCATGGGAAACGAGGATCAACTGCGGCAGATAATTCGCAACCTGCTCAATAATGCGATAAAATACACCCAGGATAAAGGACGGATTACGTGCGAGTGTCGGCGCCACGAAAGTGGAACGGATGCGGACAGTACCTGGTCCGGCCTCGACGACTTAGGCCCGTGGGTGGCTTTGCGAGTGCGTGACACCGGGATCGGCATCAGCCGGGAGGATCTGCCGCATGTATTTGAGCGTTTCTTTCGCGTCTCGGCCGAGGGGAGTGTTCCTGGCACCGGGTTGGGATTGTCGATTGCCCAAGAACTGGTTGAACTGCATGGCGGTCACCTGGCCGTTGCTTCAAGCCTCAACGAAGGAAGCGAATTCACCGCTTTCCTGTCGTTAGTGGAAGAGGAGTAGCATCATGCCCAAACCTGCATCTATCCTGGTGGTGGACGACCAGCCAGAACTGGTTCAAGGGTACGATATGACCTTGACAGCGGACGGTTTTCGGGTGTTGACAGCAATGGACGGGCTCGAGGCCCTAGAGGTCCTGGAATCGCACACGGTGGATCTGATACTGGCCGACATTGCCATGCCGCGCATGAATGGGTATCAACTCTACGAGCGTGTGCGCGAGAACCCTCGATGGGTGGCGATTCCCTTTGTCTTTTTGACTGCCCGCGCGCTGGATAGCGACATCCGGTATGGCAAGGAACTGGGGGCGGATGACTATTTGACCAAACCCATCGAGGTGGAGGATTTGTTGGCGGCCGTGAACGGAAAGCTGCGGCGCGCCCGACAACTGGCGCAGGCGCCCTTTCAGCCCACTACTGACCAGACCGTGGGCGCGCGCGCCGTGACCGTGGGGAAACTGCAGGTTGACCCCGGGCAGCACCGCGCCTGGCTTGACGGTGAACAGCTCAAACTGTCCGCTCGAGAGTTCACACTGCTCGAATTCCTTTCCCGCCGGGCTGGGCAGGTTTTATCCCCACAGGAGTTGATCTCGGTCACACATGGTCTGGACACCGACTATGTGGAGGCCGGGAGCCTGCTTCGCCCTCTGATCCGCTCGTTGCGGCGCGCGCTGGGTAGCCCGGTGGGCGACATGGGTTGCGTTGAGAACATTCGCGGTGTGGGATACCGGCTGAACCCACCCGACGACTGATGCGCTGACCT
>WSZX01000007.1 GCA_013139935.1 Ardenticatenales bacterium | reverse complement strand
CCACCGGCAATGAACGCGACCCGGCCCTGTCCAGCGAGCGCTGCATCGATGAACGCGTCCAACTGCGCCAACTCGCCCTCTCGCCCGACAAAGAGCGGCCGCTCAAACTCGCGTCTTGGCTTTTCTTTGGTGAGAAAGGCGGGAAGCTGTGGTGGGAGGTCTAATATCCAGGCCTGGATATGCTGGTAGAGAGCGATTGTCTCTAGAGCGGGTTCAATGTCCAATTCCTCCCTCAGCGCCCGTCTGCAGCTCTCAAACTGCCGCAGCGCGGCTCCACGCCGGCCCGTCCAAGCCAACAAGCGCATGATGTGTCGGTGAGTTTCTTCGTCCCAGGGCGCGAGCTGCAGCAGACGCTGGGCATGGTGTAGAGCGTCGGTGTATTGGCCGCGCCGTGTGTGTCCCTCGATGACGCGCCTCAGGACCGTTTCGGCGCGCCCTCGCCAGCGCTCACGCTCGCCCAGAAGCCAGTTCTCGAACTCGGGATTGTGGTCCAGGTTCAGGCCTTCCAGGAACTCGCCGCCCAGCAGCTCAGCCGCTTCCCCCCCACGTTCTTGCGCTTCCAATTGCAGCAGTTGGTAGAGGTCGACAATTGTGTTGGCTGAGGGGACAAAGGCCACCGCCTGACGGTCCAACTCCCAGCAGTCGGGTAGGATCTGGGCCAGGTTGTGCAGCTCACGGCGCAGGTTGCCGCGTCCCGTGGAGGGCGCCTCATCGGGCCAGAGGAGCAGCGCCAAGTATTCGCGTCCTATGGGACGCCGTTCGGCGACAAGATAGGCGAGCAATGCGATGGTGCGCCGCGAGCGGAAGCGCGGTACCGCACCCGCATTGCGCTCATCCCCTGTGGTCTTGATGTTCTTTTGCGTTTTTGGGATTCGATTTACGCAGGCCGGGCCCAGAAGCCGAAGACGTCGCATAGCCTCCTGTGTCATGCCCGACACACCTAGTACCTGCGGCATCCCCCGCGTTTTTGGTTATGGTACTGCGATACTCCGCGGAGTGGACGATAACTGGACGCTTGTTTTGTATACTGGTACAGAACTTGATCAATGGCGCCGGGATTGACGATGCACATTATAGATCACGATCAAGTAATGTGCAAAGGGTGAAATAGAAAGCACTTGTCATTCGACAAGCACTCTGGAACCGATATCAGGTATCGAACAACGGTAAAACGCCGAGATTGTTTCTGGACAAGTACAAAGGAGAGACAAAATGGGAAGAAAAATGGTTACAGATGTGGCTAAAGTTTATGAGGTGTGGAATGAGTATGCGGCCGCTGCAAATGGTGGAGATTTGGAGCGTTGGATGGCTTTGTGGATCGATGATGGGATACAGATGGCACCGGACGTTCCGCGCCGAGTTGGAAAAGATGGGATTCGGGAGGGGATGCAGCCCGGGTTTGATCTGTTCGACATGAGCAACATGGTCATCGACACTGAGGAGGTACGGATACTGGGCGATCGGGCATATTCTCACGGCACTTATGAATTCGAGATGGGGCCCAAGGAAGGGGGAGAGAGCAAGAGCTATTCCGGGAAGTTCTTGGACATATTGGAGAAACAGGTCGATGGTTCCTGGAAGATTGCCATCGACTGCCACAACTATAGCACGCCTTTAGAGTAGGTTTGGTGCTGCTGCTGATGGGCTTCTCCGCACGAGGAGGTGATGCTCTGGATTATTCGGCTCATCCGAGATTGTATCTGCTGAACGTCTAGAAACAGGAGATGATGAAAATGAATAAGAAGCTGTTTGTTTTGCTGGTCGTGATCATGGTGCTATCCGTGATGTCGATCCCCACGCTCGCAAGCCCGTCGCAGATGAAGACGGTAGGGGCGCAAGGAGGCTGGACCTACCTGCCTGCGGGCCCGCCGGTGGAAGATGTCATTGGCCCCCATACATTCATGACACTCAGCGATTCTGGGGATTTTACCGGAACCTTCACCGGACATGCAGATGATTTTGGTCAGGTTGTGATTCACTCTTCGGGACCCTGGTACTATCTGGGTACTGTTCCATTTGAGTCCGTTACTGTGGGTGGCAGGACGGGGAGGCTGGTGATGAGTGTTTTTGGCTCGAGACCAAACGCGGCCGCCGACTGGGTTGGTACGTGGGAAATCATCAGTGCGAGCGGTGACCTAGCAACTCTCCGTGGGGGAGGTACCTGGGAGGGACCAGGGTGGCTAGGGGATCCCGTGGTACCGGGAGTACTCACCTACTCGGGAAGCATAACCTATTACGAATAGCATCTGCAGGAAATGGCCTCCCGTTTTGAATACGGAATCAGGCGCACCGTGCACTGTGCACGGTGCACAGCGTCCACAAGAAGGCCAAGTTGTTTCTGAACAAGTGCTTGGGGAACAATCAGAAGCCAACCACGTATGATCAAGGAGTGGCCTTACTTGACAATGAGTACCAAAAAGCCCTGCGATAGGCAGGGCTTTTTGATTTCTGCAGTGCCGCTCTCGCCATTTATCCGGGCTTGCGGGTTGGACTCCCAGGTTTCGAGGGCGGCTTCTTTTTAGCTACGACCAGGCGCGAGGGCCGGTGGCGAACCTCTCGGGAGGGGAGCGGAACCGCTTGCAGATGGCGCTGTTGATGCTCTCGGAGGTCCATTTCCTGATGCTGGACGAGCCGACCAACAATCTGGATATTCCATCGGCCGAGGGGCTGGAA
>WSZX01000526.1 GCA_013139935.1 Ardenticatenales bacterium | reverse complement strand
TCAGATAATGGGCAGCTATGGATATAGCAGTGAGTACCCGGTCGAGCGGATGTATCGTGACGCCAGGTTGATGACCATTGGCGAGGGTACCAGCGAGGTTCAGCGGCTCGTCATCGCAAGGCAACTGCTTTCACTGTTTTGAAGCATTGCTGTTTCAAGGCATTGAGGTATCGAGGCATCAGCGAGTTGAGGTAATGAGCTCGCGGTGCTACCTAATCACCAATGACCATCAGGGCGGAAAAGTGAACCGACAAAGAGAGCAAAGGTTGATCCACAGGCTGATTGTGGCGCGCGAGTTGGGCCGGCAGGGGTACCGATGGAACCGGGCTTTTCGTAGGGAGTTGTGGCACAGACTCGACCGAATCCGGCGAAGGGCGGCGCTTGCCCCCTCTTCCCTTGCCGGGCAACACAAGGCCAACTAGAACTGCAAATGGCGGACGAACGCATACTCATCATTGACGACAGCATAGCTATCGCTTCGCTGCTGGTAAACGAGATCCTGCCGTTGGGCGGATACAGCGCCACGGCCGCTTTGAGCGGCGAAGAGGGGCTGGAGATCGCCCGCCAGGTGAAACCGGATCTCATCTTGTGCGACCTGGAGATGCCGGATATCAACGGGTTGGACGTGCTGCGCGAACTGCAGCGGGCGGGGCTCGACATCCCGGCGATCATGATGACAGCCTTTGGCTCGGAGGCAATAGCAGCCCAGGCCTTGCGCATCGGGGTAAAGGATTACATCATCAAGCCGTTTACGACCGAGGAGATACTGGCTTCTGTCGAACGGGCGCTGGCCGAGAAGAGGCTCAGGAAAAGGTTAGAAAGTGCGACGGAGGGGCTGGAGCGATATCAGCAAGCCTTGCTGATCGTGCACGCCATCAGCAAGGCGGCCGGGGCGGGGCTGGAACCGGATGAGCTTCTCTCGCGGATCATACTGGCGGCTGTGCACGGGGGAAAGGCTCAGGGCGGATTCATCGGCAAGCTGGACTCGCAGACGGGGAAACTGGAGGTTCTGACGGCTGCCAATCTGCCGACCTCCGAGGGCAAACTGATCGACATCCAGTCCGACAAGGCAATGGCCTCGGCCATCGATGCGGCGCAGGTCGTCGAGAGAAACAGCCAACTCGGCCAGTGGTGTTACATCCCGCTGGTTAGACAACAAGCCACCATTGGGCTGATGTCGATTGTCAGCAAACATGAGACCCGCCCTCGAAGCATGGAGTATCTCTTTTCGGCCCTGGCAGGCTTTGCCGCCATTGCCATCGAAAACGTTCAATTGAGGTCCGAACTGGCCATCGCCATGCTTCAGGAAAAGCCAGAGTCATGATCAAAGTTCGCCTGTGGGGGGTCCGGGGAGGCGTACCCGTCCCCGGCCCGGACACGGTGCGATTGGGCGGCAATACACCTTGCGTAGAGGTTCGCACGGGGGACAACCAGATCATCATCCTGGATGCCGGCACGGGCATCCGGCCGCTGGGCCAGGCGCTGATGGAGGAGTTTGGCGACAATCGTATTGTGGTCACGCTGCTCATGTCTCACACGCACTGGGACCACATCCAGGGCTTTCCATTCTTCAACGTGCACCTCCGGCGGAAGAACCGCATCGTGATCATTGGCGAAAAGAGGGAGGGCCGCAGCCTGGAGACGGTGATCGCGGATCAGTTCCTGACCCCATATCTGCCTTTCGAGTACCGAGGCCTGGACGCAGGGCTGCTCATCAAGGAGATCCGCGATCGGGAGACACTCGTGATCGGGGAACACACGCTGGTGACAGCGCGCAGTGGTTTTCATCCAGGCGGTGTGTTTATGTATCGCATCGAGCACCACGGCCGGTCGATCGTGTATGCCACCGATGTCGGGCACCCGATCGGAAGCCTGGACGAGAGAGTGCTCGAGATGGCGCGCGACTGCGACGTTCTCATCCACGACAGCCAGTTCTCTGACCGGGAAAAGCTGCTCCATCCCGACTGGGGACATTCGACCTGGAAGGAGGCGGCACAGGTGGGGAAAGAGGCCAACGCTCACGTGACGGTTCTATTCCATTATGGCGCCTGGGCCAAGGATGACCATCTGTATAACGTGGTAGAGAAGGAAGCCAAAGCTGTCAACGCAGACACGGTGTTGGGTTATGAGGGGTTGGAGTTCACCGTTGATTAAGCGGTTAGGCCTCCCAACAGAAACAGAGGCCTCAGAAACCGGGGCGGGACAGGACCGATAGTTGGGAAAGCAGGAGCAAGGACTGGACGTGGGCCGCAGGCGCTACCAACTCGTGCCGCGCACGCTCTGCTTGATATCACACGGTGACGAGGTGCTCCTGCTTAAGGGTGCGCCCGCGAAGCGGCTGTGGCCCGGCCGCTTCAATGGGATCGGCGGTCACGTGGAACCGGGGGAAGACATAGCCGCGGCAGCGCGGCGGGAGATCAAAGAAGAGACCGGGATCACGATCCGCGACCTGCGGCTGTGTGGCGTGGTCACCATCGATGTGGAGCCGCTGCTCGGAATCGGTCTCTATGTATTTTCGGCCGAGGCCGAGAGCCGGGAGGTGATCCCATCGATCGAGGGGAAGCTGAGGTGGTTCCCCAGCGACGCTCTGCCCCCCCGGGAGGAGATGGTGGAGGACCTACCCATTCTGCTGGCCAGGGTCCTTTCTCGTTCTCCGGCCGCGCCCCCATTCTGCGCCCACTATTCCTACAACGCAGAGAGTGAGCGGGTCATCCGCTTTTCCTCCTAGTTTTAGCACCCTCCCCCACCCCGGCCGAATCCTCGGGCAGAAAAGCGGCAAACACTTGATTTCCGATCAGCAGCGCATCTGAGGCAAGCCTGATCGCCTCGCTGTCCCACTCGACCAGCCCGGTGCGGGCCAGATCTGCCAGCTGCCGCGCGTAAACCTCGATCGGGTCTCGGCCAAATCGAGCCTGGAAAGCGGCTCGGCAGACCCCTTCCTGCGTCAACCTCAGCCCCATGAACATCGTCTCGGCCATAGCCAACGGCGATTCAATGAGTTCCTGTTCGGCGCAGGCTGGGGAAACCGGCGGGAGGGATGGATCGGTTTCTGCCTCTGGGTGAGGTGTTTGCAGCCGGTCCAGGTACGCCTGGGGATGGGCAAT
>WSZX01000491.1 GCA_013139935.1 Ardenticatenales bacterium | reverse complement strand
ATCTGCCCGTCGAACGCGATCACCTTGCTCCATTTCACCCCGCGCCAGGTAATGGCCCAGGTAGATGCATTGATGATGGTATAGATCTGGGAGGATAGAGTCATGCCACTACCAGTCCAAACCGATATCCAAAAGATTGAGCATGTGCTGGACCTCGTGCTCAACACCCAGCAGCCGCCAGTCGGCCGGTGCCGGCTCTTGTCCAGCGGTTTTGGCCACTCCCATACCTTCAAGGATGTCCCCGAACTGGCGGGATTCAAGGGGTGCATCGGCTGCGGCAACTGCATTGATGTCTGCCCGGTGCTGGCCCGCGAACCCTCCCGGCGTATCCGCACCGAGCAGCGTACCTCTTTTGCCCTGGAGGCTCTGGTTGCTGAGGACTGCGACCGCTGTGCAAACTGCGTCTTGGCCTGCCCCCAGGTGGACACCACCATCAAGCATTATGCGGTAAATGCCCATCTGGTGGAGGGTATGGCCCATCTGCTGGAAAAGGCGACTTCGGACGAGCAACTCTACTACGATTTGCTGTTGGCCACTGTTTAGGAGGTGAGTATGCTAACCGACGACTTTGTCACCATTCGGATCATGGAGCAACAGGTCGAGGTGCCGGCATCCTTGACCATACTCAAGGCCATCGAGTTTGCTGGCTACAAGCTCACACATGGCGTCGGCTGCCGGGCGGGCTTCTGTGGCGCCTGCGGTACGGTCTACCGCCTCCCAGGGGATCACAAGCTCTACTATGCGCTGGCGTGCCAGACCGTGGTGCAGGATGGGATGTATCTGGCTCAGATCCCGTTCTTCCCCAGCCAGAAACCGGTCTATGACCTGGATGATCTCGCCCCGGATGCGGCGACCATCCTGGCGATTTATGGCGAGACCATCAACTGTCTTGGCTGCAACACTTGCACCAAATCCTGTCCCCAGGATCTGCAAGTCATGGACTATGTCGCCGCTTCCTTGCGGGGTGACATCGCTGCCTTGGCCGATCTCTCCTTTGACTGCATCCTTTGCGGTCTCTGCGTGGCGCGTTGCCCGGCCGAACTCGTTCCGCCCCACGTGGGATTGCTCGGCCGGCGGCTCTACGCCCGTTATGTGCAGACCTCGGCTCCTGACCTGGCGGAGCGCATCACCGAGCTTGATGACGGAAAGTACCAGAGCGAGATCGCGGCTCTCAAGGCCATGACGGCCCAGGAGCTCAAGGCCGCATACATCGCCCGTGATATCGAACCTGCCTGAGCCAGGACCCGGTTTCCCCCTGGAGGTGCACATGGACTTTGAATTCGATGAAGAAGTAGTCATGATCCGCGACATGATGCGCCGTTTTGTGCAAAAGGATGCCCGGCCGTTGGAGATGCCGCTCTTTAACCAGGGAGAACTGACGACAGAGCAGGAGGACGACCTCAAGCGCAAGATCATGGATCAGATGGGCCTCTGGGCGGTCACGGTGCCCGAGGAATACGGGGGCGATGAACTGGACATGCTGAGCGCATGCCTTATTGAAGAAGAGCTGGGACAGACCTTTGTTCCGGTGGATTACGGAGACATCTCCCCGGTACTTTTTGCCTGCAACGAGCAGCAAACAATAGAGTTCCTGGAACCGGCGGTTGAAGGCGACCGGCGCCCGCTGCTGGCGCTGCGCGAGCCTGTCCCCGCTGCCCCGGCGCCCCGTGATGTTTCCGGCGCCCTGGCTCCCGATGCCTGGCAGACCACCGCCGTCGCCGCCGAGGACGGATACGTGCTCAACGGCCGCAAGCTGCTGGGGCACAAACTGCGAGAGGATGATTTCTTTGTGGTTTTCGCCCGCATGCCGACACACGAGCAGGGAGTGACCGCCTTCCTGGTAGAGCCGGACACGAGCGGACTCGCTACGAACGGAGCACTGGAGATCATCCTGCAGGATTGCGCGTTGCCCCCTGGGACAGTTCTGGGCGAGGTGGGCAAGGGGCTAGAGTTGGGCACGGAATTCCTCGCTCACGCCCAGATCAAGATGGGCGCGCGGTACGTGGGAATAGCACAGCGGCTGCTTGACATGTCCGCCGAGTATGCCAGGGATTGGGTGAGTTTGGGCCAGCCGTTGGCGCTTCGGCCGGCTGTAATGCGCATGGTGGCCGAGATGGCGGCCGACATACACGCCGCCCGCTACATGGTCTATCACGCCGCCTGGCTTTTGGATGAGGAAGAAGATGCCCGGCACCAGGCCGCCATGGTACGTCTCTTTACCGCTCAGATGGTCCGCACCGCCATTGACAAGACAATCATGGTTCACGGTGGCACAAGCTATCTGGAAAAGGATCCGGCACTGCGCATGTATCGCAACCTTGTGCCCGACGCGGCGATGCAAGTTGGATTGGAAAACAGCCGGATGGCGGTCGCGAACCACTATCTGGAACTGCAGGAACTGCTGTCGGATGATTGAGCCGACGTCTCATTGAGAGGAGTGCTAGCTATGTCCTATACCGCTGAAATGCGCGAATCAATAGCCAGGGTAGCAGCAACACGGGCGATGCGGATCAAGGAAACCTACCCTCGATTGGAACATGATGAGGCGCAGGCGCTGCTCCGTGCATTTCATCCTGATTATGTTGAGGGCGGAATGCGTGAACTGCGCATCGGCCGGAACAAGGGGAGCCGTACCCCCTTGGAAATGGCTGAGGTGTTGGAGGCTCGTCCGGTCCTGACCCCTGACCAGGTGAACCTGGAAGAGGTTGATCTGGAGACTGACGTGCTCGTGGTGGGCGGCGGCGGGGCAGGGGCGAGTGCCGCTCTGGTGCTCCAGGAGAATGGGGTCAAGGTCACCCTGGTCACCAAGCTTCGCTTCGGCGACGCCAACACGATGATGGCTCAGGGAGGCATCCAGGCGGCCGACAAGTCCAACGATAGCCCGGCCATTCACTACCTCGACGTGATGGGTGGCGGTCACTTTGCTAATGAGCCCGAGTTGGTGGAAGCGCTCGTGATGGATGCTCCTCGCGTCGTGCGATGGCTGGAAGAACTGGGCTGCATGTTCAGCAAGCGACCTGACGGGGTGATGGAGACGATCCACGGAGGCGGGACCAGCCGGAAGCGGATGCACTATGCCCGTGACTATTCTGGCGCCGAGATCATGCGTACGTTGCGTGATGAGGTTCGCTGCCGGCCGGAAATCCAGGTCTTGGAGTTCTGCCCGGCCGTTGAACTGCTGACCGACGGACAAGGGCAGGTGACCGGGGCGGTGCTGCAGAACTATGAGAAAAACGAATACCTGGTTGTGCGCGCCAAGGCGGTGATTCTAGCCACCGGCGGCTGCGGCCGGCTCCATTACCAGGGTTTCCCCTGCACGAATCATCATGGAGCTACTGCTGACGGGCTGGTGTTGGGATATCGTGTCGGGGCGGAACTCTCGTTCCTTGACACCATGCAGTACCACCCGACCGGCGCTGCCTACCCGGAGCAGATCGTTGGACAGTTGGTGACCGAAAAGGTGCGCGGCCTGGGGGCGCAACTGTGCAACGTTGATGGCGTCCAGTTCACCTTTCCGTTAGAGCCCCGCGATATCGAGGCCTCGGCCGTAATACGCGAATGCACTGAACGGGATCTCGGGATTCGTACCCCGGCCGGTGGTGTCGGCGTCTGGCTCGATTCTCCGCTGATTGACCTCATCAAGGGACCCGGCACCATTGCTCGCGAGTTGCCGGCCATGGTTCGGCAGTTCGGTCGCTTTGACATTGACATCACCAGAGAGCCGATGTTGATCTATCCCACCTTGCACTATCAGAACGGCGGGTTGAGCATCAATGCCCGGGCCGCCACCGGGGTGCCCGGGCTATATGTAGCCGGTGAGGCGGCC
>WSZX01000023.1 GCA_013139935.1 Ardenticatenales bacterium | reverse complement strand
GTTTTTCTAGAGTTCTGGACCAAGGCATGCCACGATACGGACATCTGGCAGGCGACTATTGCCCCGTACCGGCGATACCGGGCCTATTTTATGCGCATGATCGAGGATGGCATTGCCGAAGGAACATTTCGGCCGGTCGATCCAGAGACGGCGGCCCAGGTGCTTGTCTCCCTGGCTGTGGGCCTGCTGCAACAGAGGTTGCTTGACCCGGAGGGAGCAGACTGGGGGCAAGTTGCGCACCGGGGGGTGCGGATGTTTATAGATAGTTTGGAGATTAAGTAAACGCCATGATCAAGAACCTGTTTGACATAATCACTCGCGGTTCAATCCGCTTTCGTTGGGTCACCATCACCCTCTCCGTGCTGCTGATGGCGGCCGGCATTCTGGCGCTGACACAACTCAACCAGGAGCTGATCCCGCCGGTCGAGTTTCCGCAAAGCGTCGTCCTCGCTTTCAACCAGGGGGCAACGCCGGAAGAGATGCTGGAGCAGGTGACGATTCCCCTCGAGGATGCGATACGGGCAGTTGAGGGGGCCGTGTACGTAGAGTCGAACACCGGCTCTGGTTTTGCGGCCATCATCATCAGCAGTGAACTCGGACCGAATCAAGATGCGATTCGCGACGAGATCCGCACGGCGGTGGGGGGCCTGGACTATCCCGAGGGGATGGAAACGCCGGAATTGATCGCCTTTAGCATGAGCGACCTGCCTCTGGCCAGCATCAGCGTTTCGTCGAGTGAGTTGAGCCTGGAGGAACTAAAGGTCTTGGTGGAGAGTGAGGTCGTGGCCGAACTCGAGGCAGTGGACCAGGTAGCGCGAGTGGCGGTGAGCGGAGGTCAGGAGCTGCCTGCGGCCGTCGCCCAGGCCGATGAACCCGCCCCGACGCCCACGCAGGAGCCGACCGCAACTGCAACCCCGGCGCCCACCGCTACCGCCACTGCGCTTCCGGAACCAACCGCTGCCGCAGATGACGAATCACAAACGGAAGAACCGGAACCGGTCCCGGTGCCGGCAAGCTGGGCGCAGGCTGCGGCCGCCCAGGGCATGACGCTGGAATCGACCGCCGACCTGGGCCCCGAGATCGTGGCCGGGATCGCCGCATTGGCGCCTCAAATGCTGGAAGATTTGACGCCAGAGATGCTGCTGGCGATGCCGCTGGAGGGATTAGCCGCTCTCCCGGACGACTATGTGAGCGGTCTGGACAACGAGACTCGAAAAGCAGTAGCCAATCGACTGGAACAGCTCGAGAGCATCACCAAGGATGACGAGATAGCGGATGGCTCTCCGCTGCTGCCGGACTCGTGGGTCGCGATGTCAGAGGGAGCGGATGTGCCGGTGCCGATCGAGTTCGGAACCGCGGCCGATCTCCAGGACAACGCCTTTGGCATGGGCGTGGCGGACCTGCTCAACCTGCTCGCCAGCAGCCTCCCAAATGACGCCCCCGGACTGGTAGGCGATCTGACGCCCGAGCTTATGCTCTGGTGGGCGGAACGGGACCCGGAATTCCTGGTCAGCCTTGCCCCCAGCACCGTCAAGCTGCTCTCTCCGGAGGTGATCGCCCTGTTCCCGGCCGAGGTGCTGGCTGAATTGGATGCGGCCCAGGCGGAAGCTGAGGCGGTTTCGGTGGCCGCGCCACCCTTGCCCGACACGTGGGCCGGGCCCGATTCGCCGTTCCAGACTTCGGCCGACCTGCTCAACAACCCCTTTGGTCTCAGCGCGGCCGACCTGCTCAACGTGACGGTGGAGCGGAATCCTGAGAGCATCGGCGACCTTACGCCCGACGTGATACTCTGGCTGGGGGAACAGGATGCGAGCTTTTTTGACGAACTGCAAGCCGGTACGTTGCGGCTTTTTTCCCCTGAAACCCTCTCTGCGCTTCCCGAGACGTTCATAGAGTCGTTGGAAGCCGGCCTGCGGGAAGAACTGGCGGGCATCGCGGCCGGCACCGTAGAGGTTTTTGTGCCCACCGAGACCATCAACCGGACCAATGGCCGGCCGAGTCTGAGCCTGACGCTCTACAAGGTTAGCGAGGCCAACACCGTCGCCGTCACCCACGCTGCCTATGACAAGCTGGATGAACTGCGGGCGACCCACAGCGGGCTTCGCTTTGACGTGGCCTTTGAGCAGGCTAGCTTTATTGAAGAGTCGATCGAGGGGGTTTCCCGAGAGGGTGGGTTGGGCGCGTTGTTTGCGATCCTGGTCATCCTGCTCTTCCTCAGCGGGCAGGTAAGCGGCCGCTATCGCCTCAGTTGGCGCAGCACCTTGGTCACCTCTGTCAGCATCCCTCTCTCGGTGATGATGGGTTTCGCCTTGATGAGATGGTTGCCGCCGGCCGGGAATGCTATTCTAACCCAACTGGTGGAATCGGTTGGGGACGTCGCGGTGATTGGTGGGATCCTCAACTTTCTGCTGGCCCTATTCCCTCCCAGTATCACCCTCAACATCATGACCCTGTCGGGCATGACGGTGGCGGTCGGCCGGGTGGTGGATGACAGCATTGTAGTGCTCGAGAACATCTACCGGCACATCCAGCGGGGCAAAGATCCGCGGCAGGCGGTGATTGACGGGACGCGCGACGTCGCGATTCCCATCTTTGCTTCCACCGTCACCACCGTCGTCGTCTTTCTCCCCATCGGCCTGATGGGCGGGATGATCGGCGGCTTTTTCCTGCCCTTTGGAATGACGGTCACCTATGCGCTGGGATCCTCCTTTATCGTAGCCATCACCATTGTACCGGTGCTCGCCTACCTCTTTATCCGCAAGGAACACTTGCCGGCCGAGAAAGAGAGCAGCATGCAGCGAGCCTACACGCCGCTCCTAAAGTGGGCGCTCCGGCACCGGGCCTGGACGTTGGTCGTTGCCGCCGTCGCCTTTGCCGGAAGCCTCCTGCTGATGGCTGACCGGCCGCGTGCCTTTATACCCGACATGGGTGAGGCAAGCCTCAACGTCAATGTGGACCTTCCGAATGGCACTGCCATGGCAGAGACGGATGGGCTGGTAAGGGAACTAGAGGCCTATCTGTCCACGCTGGATGGGGCGGGCGTCTATCAGAGCGAGATCGGCTCCGCTGGCGGAATGGAGGCTGCCATGTTTGCCTCCGGCGTTAGCCAGGGAACCGCCAGTGTGACCATTGCTGTCGAGTCCGCCGAGGACCTGGAACTGCTGATGCCCCAGGTGCGCGGTCAAGCCGAGAGAATCTTTGGCGCCGACCACACCACAGTATCAGCCGGTGGGTTGACCGGCGGAGCCATGGGCAGCTTTGACCTGGTGCTGGCCGGCGACCCCGACGTGCTGGCGGGTATCGACGCCGAGGTGATTGCCGCCCTGGAAGCGGTGGATGGGCTGGAGAACGTGACCAGCAATCTATCCGCCGGCGGGGCGATCATCCGTGTTGATGGCACCCCGGCCGTCCAGTATGGCGGCGAATTGGAGAGCGAGAACACCATGGGCGTGATCGCGGCCGGCAAAGCGGCCGTGGAGGATATGGAAGGATTGCCGGCCGGCGTTACGGTCTCGGAAGGATTCATGTCCGACATGCAGACCGAGGGGTTTGCCCAGGCCAGTCAGGCGCTGGTCATCTCCATCGTCGTCGTCTATCTGGTGATGGTCGCCACCTTTGGCTCGTTGGCGCACCCCTTTGTCATCCTCTTCAGTCTACCCCTGGCCGTCGTCGGCGCTTCGTTGGGGCTCTGGATCACCGATCGGGTAGTGGGGATCTCTGCCATGGTCGGGCTCATGATGCTGGTGGGTATCGTCGTCACCAACGCCATCATCCTCATTGACCGCGTGCGGATAAACCGCAAGGATCGGGCGATGGGTATCTATGATGCGCTGATCGAGGCCGGCCGGACCCGGTTGCGCCCCATCCTGATGACCGCCATGGCCGCCATCCTGGCCCTGGTTCCGTTGGCCCTGGGTCTTACCGAAGGGGCGCTCATAGCTTCCGAATTGGCCACTGTCGTGATCGGCGGGTTGATGGTCAGCACCTTGCTGACCCTGTTGGTCGTGCCGGTCGTCTACAGTCTGGTGGAGAGCACGCTGCGGCGGCTGCGGCGGGCGTAGCAAC
>WSZX01000408.1 GCA_013139935.1 Ardenticatenales bacterium | reverse complement strand
TGTGTTGTATATCTTGGGGCCGCCTTCTCGCGGCCGGCGGGCTATGGATTTGATGGTCTGGACCGCGACATGCCTTTCACCGCACAGCGTAACCAGCGCTTTCAAGTCGGAGGCATACCTGGGATTCTGGATCAGCGAATAGTTGAAGGGCACCATTACCGTATCGAAATGGAAACGCTCCAAGCTCCGAATGTGCATCGCCGGTGCTTTGGGTCCGTGCCCTGTCACACCCAAAAAGCGCACCAACCCTTTGTCACGCGCCTCAACAAAGGCCTCCAATGTTCCCCCCGGTCCCATCGCTCTTTCCCAGCCGGCCGGACCGGTCAGACCGTGCATTTGCCAGAGGTCCACATGGTCAACGCGCAGGCGATCCAGCGAACGCTGCAGATCGTCCCACGCCCCCTGGTACGTGCGCCTCCGGGTTTTGGTGGCGATGAAAAAGTCCCTCCGATGCTTTTTCATCCATGGCCCGATCCGCTTTTCAGCATTTCCGTACATGATCGCTGTGTCGATATGATTGACACCATATTCCAGCAACAGGTCCAGAATACGATCAGCCTCACCTTGCGTCGCCTTGCTCAAGGCGTACGAGCCGAAAATGACGCATGTGCTTGCATGTCCGGTGCGACCAAAGGGTTGTTTGGAGATCATCTGTCATTGCCTCCGCAAATTCGGGGTGAATCCTCTTTCACCATAAACGGCATCCGGGGTCATGGCCAAGGCCCATATTGAGGTCTTCTCGACCATCTGGCGGCCGAGTATCTGCAAAGGCCGCACAATCGGATTTCGCTCGATACCGCTCTCCTATTATCGGTTACGGTAGGCTCCGTTCATTCTATTCATATTGGCTGGACACTCTGCTGCTTGCTGCGGAAAGCCAAGGAATCCGCTTCACATACGCGCACCAGGCGCGGAAGTTGATATCACGCCTCGGGGATTCAATGGGGATTCAATCGCCGTCTGGCTCGTAGCGCGGCGGCTTGACATCCTCGGGTATCGGGGGAGCATATGGCTTTCCTCGGGTTCTACGCTCGAACTCTTGGTGGATCTTGACAAGATGGTCGGGGTCCGAGTAAAGCTCAACCGCAGTTACCGCCATGATTTTGGCAGCGTGCATCATGCCTTTGTGCCCCATAGACATCCCAGAGGCAGCGACATTCCCCCAACTGTGCCCGGGGCAGCCGGTGGGAAAGCAGGTGGTGCCCAACATACTCAGCGGGACAACCTGACTGAGATCGCCAACATCGGTTGAGCCAGTTGCGATGATGCGTTCATCGAGCGCGGGGAAATTCCTCCCAATCAGAGGTTGGTCGCGATATTCATCCAGAGCGGCAACGATCTCGGGCGGCGGGTTGTAGTATTCGATGAGGTCATCAATACGGTCAGAGTTTGTGCCAGGGAAAGCATCATTGATCACCTGGGCAGAATCGATTTCTTCCTGCGTGAATGTGATCGAGCCGATCAACTGCATGGCCTGGAACTGCAAACCTGCCAGGTAGTGATTGTTGAGCAACGCCGAGCATCCGTCTTGAAAACGGGTCTCAAAGGTTGTTTCAGTCATCAGTGCTGCACCTTCGGCCACCTTGCGGACGCGTTCGACTACCTCAGCAAGATAGTCGGGCTTGGCGGCCCGGACAAAGTAATATACTTCAGCCTCTTCGGGCACGATATTGGGCGCTTTACCTCCCTCGGTAATGATGTAATGCATGCGCACGTCATCTTTGACATGCTCACGCAGATAATTGACCCCGACGTTCATCAACTCAACCGCATCCAAGGCTGAGCGCCCTTCATGTGGGGCGCCGCCCGCGTGGGCAGACCGGCCAAAAAACCGAAAGTATATCGCATTTACCCCTACTGCTCCCCCTTTGGCGGGCATGTTCATACCGCTAGGATGGAAATTCAAGGCCGCATCCAGATCGTCAAAAGCGCCTGCCCGGACCATGAAAACCTTTCCAGAGCCTTTCTCTTCTGCTGGGCAGCCATAGTAGCGGACGGTTCCTGATTCGCTGCCCGACTGCAGCCATTTCTGCACGGCAACAGCCGAGGCTACGGCACCAGAGCCCAGCAGATTATGCCCGCACCCATGTCCTGCCCCCCCCTCCTCAATGGCTTCCTTGGTGGGCTGATTCCTTTGGGATAATCCCGGCAGGGCATCATACTCACCTATGAAACCGAGGACGGGCTTTCCCTCCCCCCATTCTGCCACGAAAGCAGTATTGATGCCCCCAACATTCCAGGTGATTGAAAAGCCTTCGTTCTCCAGAAAATCGGCCTGCAGGCGAGAAGATTCGAATTCCTTCCACGCCAATTCGGGGGTGCGCCAGATCTGATCGGCCATTTCTATGAATGGGGATTGATTCTGATCCAGCCAGTTGATCACCATTTGAGCAGATTCGCTTTCAGCCATTGTTATGTCTCCTTGGTCCTTTTTCGATTGAGTAGAAACTGACACAGGGTAGCCCCGGCCGACCCTGAATGGGCATTTACCGCGCAAATGCCCTGAACGGATTGTCGCAGGTGAGCCGCCGGATCGTGTCTTGGGGGAC
>WSZX01000245.1 GCA_013139935.1 Ardenticatenales bacterium | reverse complement strand
GACGGCCGTCATTGCCATTGTGCCGCTCTTTTTTGTGCGCATTCCCCAGCCAGCTCGATCGGACGGGGCCAGCGAGCTCACCCTGTGGGGCGAAATGCGGGCCGGGTGGCGTTACGTCTGGGGATGGCCCGGCCTCGTGGCGGTGATCGCCATGGCGATGATCATCAACTTTGTGATCAATCCCGCCTTTGCCCTGATGCCGCTGCTGGTGACCGAGCACTTTGGGGGCGATGCTCTCCAGCTTGGCTGGCTTGAAGCCTCCTGGGGAACCGGCATGGTACTGGGTGGCCTGCTGCTGAGTTGGTGGGGTGGGTTTCGCAGGAAGGTCTACACATCGCTCATTGGCCTGTTTCTTGAGGGGATGGGGGTGGCGATCATGGGTCTGGCGTCAGAGGGTGGACTCGGGTTGGCAATAGGAGCTATCTTTGTCGCCGGTTTCATGAACCCGTTCGTCAATGGACCACTCCTAGCTCTGCTGCAGACCATTGTGGTTCCAGAGATGCAGGGACGCGTGTTCACTCTGGTCGGCAGCCTCTCCTCGGCCATGATGCCCCTCAGCCTGGCAGTTGCCGGTCCGGTTGCTGACGCGATCGGGCTGCAAACCTGGTACATAGTCGGCGGCGCAGTGATGGCACTGATGGCAGCCGGAGCACTTTTTGTTCCGGTCATTGTCGGACTGGAGGAGAATCACGTGGGTTGCCCACCCGAAGCTGTTGTGCCGAAGTCTTGAGACGAGGTGACTGCCGGGGACGCCCGGAAAGAGCCTGCCTGTCTCACGCCCTCCGATACGAATTACCCGTTCGCGATTCCGCCCCCGGAATTTGGGGATGCGGAGCGTGGTGTTAGCATCACGCCCGTGCAGATGGGCAAAGTGCGGTATAATTGGAGACTGATCGGTAGCTACATGGTAATGGGACGGATGGCTGCGAGGATTGCACTCGAAATGGACCCGCCGCGGAGCGGCCCCCGCCCGCTGAACCCCATCCGCGATCTGGGGGCAGTGGCCGACCTCCTGGAGCTGGTTTTCCGCCGCGAGTTGGATGCCACCGGCCGGCGACTCATCCGTGAGGCGCGCATGATCAGCCGGGCGGGCCCGTTAGTCTATCTTCTTACCTATTTGTTGGGGGCCAGTCCTGGGTTGAGCCCGGGCTTTGTGTGGGATGAGGACGGCCGTTTGGTCGGCAATGTGACCCTACTGCGGTCCCGAAACCGGCCGGGAGCCTGGCGGATGGCAAACGTGGCGGTGCATCCTGACTACCGTCGCCGAGGGATAGCCACCCGCTTGCTGAATGCCACCACACAGCATATTCGCCAACTCGAAGGAAGGTCTATCAACCTACAGGTCCGGGAGGACAGCCCGGCCATGATGCTGTATCGTAGGTTTGGCTTTCAATCGCTGGGCGCGGTCACGGTTTGGCAACTGGACAGCCGCCTGCGCCTGGATCAGATCCTTGCCTCGGGCCGGCCGCTCTCGAAAGCGCAAAAGAGTCATTGGGCCTTGATCTGGGGCATGTTCAGTTCGGTAACTCGGGCCGCACAGGGGTGGCCGGATCAACTGTCAGAAGAGGACTTTCGCCCGAGTATCCGGCGTTGCGTGGCCGACATTGCGATGGGCAGATCGGTGCACCGGTGGGTGGCACCTGGCGCAACCGCCGCAGTCCTGGATGGGTACGTCCAGCTTGAGACGGCGCCAGGATCAAGGAGCCGGTTGACGTTGCGCGTCCGGCCGAGAGCATCCGGAGAGCTAGAGGGAGATCTGCTGCTGATGGCACTGCGTCAGATGGTGCGTAGGGGATTCACTCGGGCGGTGATTGAACACCCGGCCGGGGACGTCGCGGCCGAGGGACGGTTGCGAGAGGCTGGGTTCCGGCCGTATCGAACGTTGGTCCTGATGCGGCTGGAGATCGAGCAGCAAGGCGAAGCATGACAGGTTGGAGGTGATATTGTGGCAACGTCAGAAGAGCGAATGCAGATTCTCCAGATGGTGGCCGATGGCAAGTTATCGGCCGAGGAGGGGGCCAGGCTGCTAAAGGCGTTGGAGGAAGGTTCGCGACCCAAGCCACCTCCCCCACCCGAGCCACGCTGGTTCAAGGTTCGGATCACGGACCTGGCCACAGGCAAGGACAAGGTCAACGTGAGCATCCCGATGAAGCTGGTGAACATCGGCGTAAAGATGGGAGCGCGCTTTGCTCCCGAAATGGAAGGTGTCAATCTGGAGGAGGTCCTTGCAGCCATCAAGGATGGGGCGCACGGCCGCATTGTGGACTTGATGGACAAGGAAGAGGGGGAACGGGTAGAGATCTACGTCGAATAGACGCAGGCCGCAGGGACGGCGAGCGAGGAGGGGAAACACACCGCCCCAGGTTTCTATGGGTCCGTTGTGCGGCGCCTGTTGATCAGTTGGATCGATTTCGCGGACGGCGTCAACTCAGTCGACGAAGAACCATCAACACCTTTCCCTGGATTTGCACCGCGGCCGGATCCACATAGATCGGGTCCATGGTTGGATTGGCGGGCTGCAGCCGGATACGATCAGGCTCCTTAAAGAAATACTTGAGAGTTGTCTCATCTCTGTCAGTCAGCCAGGCGGCTACCATATCGCCGTTGCGAGCCTCGTGCTGCTGGCGCATGATCACAATGTCCCCGTCGCTCACCATCGCATCAATCATTGAATCCCCCCGCACCTGAAGCGCATACACATTGTCGTGCTGCGGGAGCAGGTCGTGCGTCAATTCGATGGCGTCTTCCTCATCAAAAACGCCTTCGCCGATGTCGATCGGTTCGCCCGCGGCGATGGGCCCGGCGATTGGGATGCGCAGCACGCCGCCAGAGGGGACCAGGTCAGGGGCGTTGGCGGACAAACGCAATCCTCGCGAGACCTCCTTCTCCCGGCTCAGGTAACCTCGCTCCTCCAACCTCCTCAGATTGTAGTTGACAACCGAGGTCGAACTGATTCCCACCGCCTTGCCGATCTCGCGTATCGAAGGAGGAAATCTGTTCTCACCCAAATACTTGCGAATGAAATCCATTATCCCCTCCTGCCGAAGGGAGAGTGGTTTCCGACTAGCCATGAGACACCTCCTCTGTCTTTGGCTCATTTGTTCTCAACAGAAGCCATTATACACGAACATGTGTTCTGAGTCAAGCATTTTGCCATGAGTGTGGACACGAGTTCGGGCCTGCGGACCCGGGCGCCGATCCTGACTGTCAAGTGACCACGAGAGTGTGAAGGGAGGAGGTGAGGGTCACTCACTCCCCCTACCGATCCTCCTTTTGCATAGGGCGCGGCGGCTCTTTTGTTTTTCGACACCCTCTCCCATTGCGGGCGTGGAAATAGGGATCGCCACGGGCGGGACAGAGTGGCAGGGGTAGGATTGGGGCGCAGAGCGCCCCAATCCTACCCCTGCCAGTTTCCCCATTAACGGAGTGGAACTGTGGAGGGGAGCTCGTATTGTCTGTTAGTGACACCCTCCTCCATCACCGTTTGACAGCCGGCCCAGTGGCGCTACAATGTGGTCGGAAAGGAAAGGTGGATTGGATACCCGACAGAGGATTCTGGAGAACTTTGCAGCCTGCTCTTCGTGCGGCTATTTTCTGGCCAGCTTGCTGGCGCTGGTGGGCAACGAAAGCCTGGACGCTGCGCTCACTGCGGAAACAGGTATGTGGATCGAGTTCGAATGGCGGCGGCCGATGGCGGAGATGTTGGCTGCGTACTACCGCTGGCGCTTTCATGCCGACGCCGAGCGATCTACTGGTTGCTGTCCCAATTGTCTGCGTCGGGTAGTTTATGAACGTGTTGGGGAAGAGGCGAGCCTCCAGATCGAGCGCCGGCCGGGATATCGCACCTAGCCTTTTCGCCGCCTACGGCTCATTAGGAATGGGCTCCGCCCTTTGGCGGGCGATCTCAAAGAGCAGGACCCCCGTTGCCACAGCCGAGTTGAGTGATTCCATCGCCCCGGGCATTGGGATGTGCACTTGGCCGCTCGCCATGCTGGCAACGCGTTCTGTGGCGCCGGCTGCCTCTCCTCCCACAATCAGTGCCGTGGGCTGGCGCCAGTCGATCTGATCGTACCGCCTCCCTTTGGTGGCCGATGCCAGCCAGATGTTCAGACCGCTCAGCCGGCGGGCCAGCTCCTTCCATCCTACCCGCGACACGGGGAGCTGGAAATGAGCGCCCATCCCTCCACGCAATACCTTTGGATTGAGGGGATCCACGTTTCCAGGAGGGAGAAGGGCCAACTCCACTCCGGCCGCCGCCGCCGTGCGCAGAATCGCTCCCAGGTTGCCCGGCATGCGCAGCCGGTCGACGACCAACACCAGGGTGGGTGCGGCCGGAATGGGCAGATCAGGAAAGGGAAACACGGCCAGCACTCCTGGGGGCGTTTCCGTATCGGTGCAGCTCCTCAACACCTCTTCGCTGACCAGGAACGGAGAGGTGACTGACTCCGCTGTTTCCAGGAGCGGGGCTCCGGTTCGGCTTTGTGCCCAGTTGGCAGTGTAGAAGAAGAGATCGGGCACCAAGCCGGCCGTTAACCCCTCTTGCACGAGCCTGGTCCCTTCCACCACCAGCCGTCTCTCTCGATACCGCACTCGGCTGCGCGCCTGCAGACTCTGCACGAGCCTGACCTTCTTGTTGGAGAGACTGCTGATCATGTTCAGCGGCGACCTTGGCAGTGTAGGCATTCTCTCAGGGATATTGCCGGACCTCCCCATCTGGGTGAGGTGGAACGCCGGGGACGAAAAAAGCGGGAGGTCTTGCCTCCCGCTTTTTTCGTCCGAGATCGATGCTAGCCGGCGGCTCGGGCGATCTCCACTAACCGGGCCAACGTGTCCGGATCACGGACAGCCATGTCCGCCAGAATCTTTCTGTCTAATCTGACGTTAGCTTGTCGCAGCCCGTAGATGAATCGACTGTAGGTGAGACCACTCAGCCGGCAAGCCGCGTTTATCCGCGTGATCCACAAGCGCCGCAGGTCGCGCCGGCGGGTTCGCCTATCCCGATAGGCATACCAACTGGACTTGAGCCATGCCTCGTTGGAGCGGCGGAAAAGCCGACCGCGCGTCCCGTATTGTCCCTTGACTGCCTTTATGATCTTCTTGTGACGACGGCGCGTAACCGTCCCGCCTTTGACGCGCATGTGCCTCTCCTCGCGTTTCTGTTAGCCCGGACGCTCTGCCGTGGGGCGAGGCCGGGCAGCGAACAGTGTTAACCTGGTGGGTTGGCCTTGTACTTTTTCAAATAGGGTGCCAGCCGTTTCACCCGCTTCTTGTTGGACCGGCCGGCCACCTCCAGCATGGTGGCGAGCTTGGCCTTGGTCCGCTTTGACTTTCGGCGGCGCAGGTGACTCTTACCACCTTTGGTGCGCATCAATTTCCCGGTGCCGGTGAGGCGGAACCGCTTGGCGGCTGCCTTGTAGGTCTTCATTTTGCGCTTCTTCTGCTTGGCCATGGCTCTATCCTTCGCAAAAAACAAGCCCTTGCGGGCTTGAGGTCTTGACTGTCGTGTGTTGTCCTCAATGCGTCCGGGTCATTTGGGCGCCAGGACCATCAACATGGTCCTGCCGTCCCTTTGGGGCGTTTGCTCCACTGCAGCGACGTCAGACAGCTCTGTGGCTACTCCGCTCAATGTCTCCAGTGCGATTTCCGGGTACGTTATCTCCCGGCCTCGAAACCGGATACGTACCTTTACTTTCTTGCCCTCCTGCAACCATCGCCGGGCATCTTTTACCTTGAAGGAGCGATGGTGGTCTGTTGTTTTGGGACGCAGGCGAATCTCTTTGACTTCGACCTGCTTTTGCGCTTTTCGCGCCTCCCGCGCTTTTTTTGTCCGCTCGTATTGGAATTTGCCATGATCCATCACACGGACAACCGGAGGTTCTGCAGCAGGCGAAATCTCAACCAGATCCAGGTCGGCTTCTTGCGCTGAGTGCAACGCCTCGTCCAGAGTGACAATGCCCACATGGGTCCCATCGCCATCGATCAACCGTACTGACGGGCTCCGAATCTGCCTGTTTACGCGGTATGCTGGTGTGCCTATGCCTTGTCCTCTCTTCCTTCCAACCGCCGAGCGAGACAACAGTGAATCCATCCACCCGGGCCGAATCGGGAGTTATGATAGCACAACCCGAATCATGCGTCAAATGAAATCCTGGGCTTCGGACAAGAGTTCGGACACAACCTGTTTTCGCGACCGTGTCAAGGGATTGGGGGGTGTGTGCAGGGCGCGAAGCGCCCTGCACACACCCCCCGCTTGCCCTTTTTAGGGCGGCCAGCAGGCGGAAAACGACGATTGTCCGAACTCTTGTCCGAACATCAGAAATCGTGAGAGTGTAGAATAACAAGCGAGACACCGTCCCCTCTGCAGTTCCGCCGCTGCCCCTGCCTCTCGCTCCCGTCGCCGCCGCCCTTTCTTGAGCACCTTCATCGTAGAGGGTGTCGACAAGGCGGCCATGACGCCGTTGCCGGGACAATCCCCCTCGCCATCTCTCTCGCCCGCGAGGCATTCTGTTTTTCCACCGCCGCATTGTCGGCTACTGACCGTGCTCGAGCCGGTGCTGCCGGTCTCGTCTAGCCTTGCTGGCTGACGAGTCATTACTCGGGCGCTGAAAGCGACCCTGTGAATGCGAATTCCCTCAACTCGATCTGATCTTCAGGCTGGAACCCGCCAGCCCGCTGCTGCAGCCTCTGCCTCCTCCTCTTCCCCGGGCGTGACCGGCCAGACCTTCTCCGGGTCGTCGATGTGATCTGTGAACAACACTCCGTTCAAATGGTCAATCTCGTGCTGGAAGACGCGGGCTAGCCAGCCCTCAAATCGCATACTGAAGGGCTTTCCGTGCCGATTCTGGGCCTGCACCCTGACCTCGCGGTACCGCTCAACCTCGCCAGCGATACCCGGCAGGGATAGGCAGCCTTCTACCCCGGTATCTTGGCCTCGCGAGTGCCAGCTAATGCGCGGATTGACCAGCGTAAAGAGTTCGCCCGCGTGGGGCGGGGGCGGGTCCGCGTCTGGGTCATCTGACTCTAGGAGCGGCAATTCCACCACGATCACCTGCGCGAGCCCTCCCACCTGATTGGCTGCTAACCCTATGCCCTGGGCTGAATGCATGATGTCGACCATGTCGGAGATGAGTTGCTGCAGGTCGACGCCGAAATCGGATACCGGTCGAGCTTTCCGGCGCAGATTCGGATGGGGAAGCGTGAGGATCGTCCGAAGAGCCATTGGTGTCACTCCTGCGAGTCGCTTCCTTCCTTCATCTCGTCGTACACGCTGAACCAATCGGCCATTTCGGTGCGTCTCCGTTCTGCTTCCTCGGTACGCTGTTTGGCTCGCAGGGCCTCTATACGTTGAAAGATCTCTGCTTGCACGGCGCGGGGTCTCATCACCCACTCAAAGGTCAGGTCGCCCGCAGCTCCAGCCGTTTCGATCACCACGCTGCCATAATTGAACAAACGAGCCCAAACATTGGGAATCTCGGCGTTGACGTTCTGCACCTGCTCGAGCGCTGCCTGTCGCTTGCTTTCCCTCAATCCCAGAGGCAGCCGATCGATGTCAATGATGTGCGAGTCTGTCATCTGGAATACATCGTTTCGCCAATCTTCGTATCTCCATAGTAGCCAAAACAGGCTCAGGCACCAGATGAAAAAGAGCACCAGAACCACGGAACTGAAGGACTGGCCTCCTATTGTTGCCCATGCGACTCCCGCCAGGAGGGCTGCGACGAGGATGAGAGCTGGTATCCAGATCGCCTTGGCGAGCACAAACGGATGCTTGTGCCAGGTGACGACCCGGCCCCTCTCCTCGCGAAAGCGGGGCAGGAAAAAGCCGATGCGCCGGCCGATTCCCGCCAGAATGGATTGTCGCTCTGGTTGCTCTCTCGGCTCTGCAGGGGGCGATTCGATGTCCCACACTGCCTCCCCAGAGGTGTATTGGATAGGGGGTGCGGTTTCGGCTTCCGTTCCCTCCTCGGGCAGTTCTTGGGGTTCGAGACGCTGCTCCATGGCCCGGCGGATAGCGACACGCTCGATGGCCTTTTCCAGTGAACGTGTTTTCTCCAGCAGGTCAAAGATGAGTTGCTGGCACTGCTCTGGATCGTCCAAATACCGAAACGCGATTGATCCTTCCACTCCGGCCGTCTGGATATACAGCGTTCCAAAGTTGAAACTTTTGGCAATTGGGCCAGATTTTAGCATGTTCACATTCTGGACCTGGTGCAGCGGCGCCTGCTTCACTGTCACCCGCAGCGTCGGGAGACGGCTCTCGTGGTGGACCACCCTCTTGTTGGTCACCACGTAATAGTCGTTGCGCCAGTCCTGCCACTTGATCAGGGCCAGTCCTCCCCCAACCAGCACAGCTGAAGCAGTCAGAATCACGGGCAGATAGAGTATGTGTCTGGTCAGGCTGGCGACGGCTGTCACCACCAGGAAAATGAGTAGTGGAGTGACCTCAGCCGCCACTAGCGCCCACCGGGACTTTGTGGAGAAAAAGACGACGTACTCGTCGGCCGTCAACCAGTCAAACTGGGGGGTGCTTAGTCGTTCCTCAATTGCCGCCGGAAGCAATAGGCCGTCGCGGACTTGCGGGAAATCGTCCAGATACTGGTCGAGGCGAGAGCGCTCGAGCGAGAGCACTGTCGCGTTCTCGGTAATCTGTACCGTCACGTTGCTGGCATCATTGAGGAACAGAGCAGCGACTCCAAAGCTATCTCCTGGTCCCAGGTCCCTGACTGGTTCCTCGACGCCGCCCGCGTCCATGCGCCACGCGGTGGCCCGGCCGCTCTCCAGAAGGTGCAAGCAGGTGCTGGTCTCGCCATGCTGCGTGAGGCAGTCGTCTTGCCTGTATTCGGCACGCTCAAACAGGGCGGCTAGCCGGCGCAAATCACCTGTTTCCAGTCTGCTGAACAGTTCGATTTGCCGCAGTTTGTCCGCAGTTTCTTCCGTCATCCGGTTGCGCCAAGATTGGTTCAAGGTCGTTAGTGTCACTCTATTTTAGCACAGGATATGCGGTCTGAAAAGCATTGCTGAGCGCGCCGGCTTTGGCTTGCCCCTCACGGTCGTTGGGTCTATAATTGGCCACGTTGAGCATTAAGCATGGAGTGATGCGATGAGCGACGACAGCGGCCCCGGCCAACCGTTGCGAGGACCAACCCCCCTCAATCCCTGGCGAGGGCTATTGCGGCAGGCGAAGTTGGTGTGGCGTCTGATACGGGACCGCCGGGTGCCCATTTGGCTGAAGATAATCCCGTTTCTTTCATTGGCGTACCTGGCAATCCCGACCGACATAGTGCCAGATGTGTTGGTGGGGCTGGGCCAACTGGATGACGTAGCGGTGATTGCGCTGGGCTGCCGGCTGTTCCTAGAGCTCTCACCATCGGCCGTGGTGCAGGAGCACCTGGATGACATGATTGCAGAGGCCGCTGGGTGGAAGGTAGTTGAAGGCGAAGCGGAACCGGTAGATGACGTCTAGCCACAAGTTGCCAGCCAGCCTGATCCTCCTCCGGCATGGGGAGACGGTGGGTAACCGGCAGCAGTTGTGGACCGGCTGGAGCGATACTGCGCTGAGCGAGGTGGGGCGAGAGCAAGTGAGCCGGACGGCTGCGCGGCTGGAGCGCGACTCGCTGGGCGTGGTTGGCCTTTACAGTAGCCCGACTGGCAGAGCCTGGAAGACTGCTCTCTCGATTGGCCAAGTGACTCATCTACGCCCTGTGCGGGATGAATCGCTGAGGGAGATGCACTTTGGTGAATTGGAGGCGATTCGCAGCGAACACTTTCAAGCGGACCACCCAGAGGTCTACGCGCGGTGGCAGGATCGAACGGATGAGGGCTTTTGCTGGCCTGCTGGCGAGTCGAGGTTTCAGTTCCGTGCCCGTGTGCGGGACACAGTGTTGCGATTGGCCACCGCTCACCCAGGGGAGATCATCTTGCTCGCTACTCATAGCGGCTTTATTCGCATGGCGCTGGCCCACTTTGTGCCACATAGATTCGGAGAGTGGTGGAATGTCCGGATAGATAACTGCAGTTTCACGCATTTGCTGGTGGACGGAGATGCAATGGCGCAGGTCCCCACCTTTAACGATATTTCGCATCTAGCCGATTAGCACAGGAGGAAACATGGCGCGACAATGGCAGCACTGCAAACTGGAAGGAAGCCGGGTCACCTTTCTGGGCGCCGCCGGCGTGTTCGAAAACAAGGCGGACGCCCACCTTGGCAGGCGATCCGCCTGGAGTGACCTGGAGGACGAGGGGTGGGAACTGGTCAGCGTGGTTACTGACCCAGAAGGGGAGTTGACGTTCTTTTTCAAGCGGCCGGCTCCGTCCGGGGCCTAGAGACGCGAGTAACCTGCATGTCAACGCGCAATCGCTATGCCTTTTTCAGGGGGGAGATCGTGCCCATCGAAAAGGCCAACGTGAGCATCATGACACATGCTCTCCATTATGGTACTGGTTGCTTTGCTGGCCTCCGCGCCTACTGGAATGAGGAGGAGAAGCAGCTCTTTGTGTTTCGCATAGTAGACCATTTTCGTCGTTTCATCAACTCGACGCGGCTGCTTCTCATGGACACTGCAAACAGATACACGGTTGAGCAGTTGGTTGGTTCTACGCTTGACCTGTTGCGCCGCGAGCGATACTTGGAGGATGCCTACATCCGGCCACTGGCCTTCAAGTCCTCGCTAGAAATCGGGGTGAGACTGCATGACCTGGATGATGAAGTGGCGATGTTTGCCATCCCCTTTGGCCGCTATCTGCAGAACGAGGAAGCAGCGCGTGTCACCATTTCTTCCTGGCGGCGCGTGGATGACAATGCTATCCCTGCGCGGGGCAAGATCACCGGGAGCTATGCCAACTCGGCGCTGATCAAGACGGATGCCCACATGAAGGGATTCGACGAGGCCATCGTGCTCAACCAGGATGGTCACGTCAGTGAGGGAAGTGCAGAGAACCTA
Source organism: Ardenticatenales bacterium (assembly GCA_013139935.1). GTDB lineage: Bacteria > Chloroflexota > Anaerolineae > Promineifilales > UBA4811 > GLR113. The sequence goes on along the minus strand of WSZX01000245.1, from coordinate 1,834 downwards.
TTCATCATTCGCGACGGGGTGGCGTACACTCCGTCGGTGCATGAGAATGTGTTGGAGGGGATCAACCGCCGAACCCACATCCAGCTCTTGCGTGATGAGCTGGGCATTGAGACCGTCGAGCGACCCATTGACCGCACCGAGGTACTGTTGGCGGATGAAGTGTTCTTTTGCGGTACGGGTGTGCAAATCGTCTCTGTGGCGGAAATCGATTCCTACACCATCGGGAGCGGTCGAATGGGGCCGGTGGTCGGCCGGCTGCGCGAGCTGTTCTTTGACATCGTTCGGGGAAAAGTCCGCAAGTACCGGGAATGGTGCACCCCGGTCTACCTGACCGATTGAGCAACGCGGATTGAGCGATGGTGCACAAGCCACCAACTAGGCTTGGTCTGATCTTTGGCCTGTGCGTTGTACTGGCGTTGGCCTTGCTGGAAATCGGGTTGGTTGTCCTGATTCTCTCGTCGCCCGTTACGGTGCTCACGGTTCTCCGGTCCTTGCTCGTTGTGCTCGCCCTGCCAGTCATGGGAGTCGTGCTCTACGGGTTGGCTGGGTTGAGCAGCGCCAGCTATAGCGTGGATCGGAATGTCATCGTCATCAATTGGGGATCGCGAGTGCAGACAGTCCCCATGTCTGAGGTGAAGGAGATCCTCCGTGGCGCCGATCTGAGCCGAGTGGTGCGCTTTCGCGGGCTTTGGTGGCCGGGTTGCTGGATTGGCCGGGGGCGGATTGAAGGCGTTGGTGCCGTTCGCTTTTTCTGTACTATGCCGACGGAGAGCCACTTGATCATCAATACTGCGGCTGGCTCCTATGCGATCTCGCCAGAGAACGCGGATAGGTTCATGGACCTGTATGCGGCTCAACGCGAGATGGGAGTCTCGCGGACAGTAGAGCCGGCTTTGACGCAGCCCCGAATTGTCCACCGTGGTTTTTTCTGCGATCGGTTGGCGCGCTGGTTGCTGGTGATTGGTGGGATTCTCAGTTGTGGACTGTGGGTACTGGTCGCCGTGCGTTTCGGTGGACTCGCACACACCTTGCCATTGCATTTTGACACGGCTGGCGTGCCTGATCGGATGGGGGCACCGGCCCACTTGTTCACATTGGCTCTGCTTGGCACCGTCGCCTGGCTGGTGGATGGGGTTCTAGGGTATGTGGTCTACCGTCGAGCACGGGAGAGGATGGGGGCCTATCTGCTGTGGGGGGCGGCCGCTGGCTTGCAGATCCTGCTCTGGATTGCTATTGGAGACCTGACTGCGATCTAGCATGGTTTGGGTGTTTTTTGGCCTGGTGATCAGCGCAGCCATCGGCTACGCTGGCTATGTCAAGGGGGCCCTCAGCCGCTCCGGGGCTGCGGGCGCCATTGTGGTGGGCACGATTATCTTTGGTTTGGGGGGCTGGGACTGGGGAGTTCTGCTGGTTGCTTTCTTTCTCTCATCGAGCCTCCTCTCGCATTATCGGCGAGCGGACAAGGCGGCGCTGGCTGACAAATTCGCCAAAGGGAGTCAACGCGATGCCGGCCAGACCTTGGCGAATGGCGGATTAGGCATGTTGCTTGCTGTGGGCTCGGTCATCCACCCACATTCTCTCTGGTTGGCGGCCTACGTGGGCGCCATGGCAGCTGTCAACGCTGATACCTGGGCGACCGAGATAGGAGTCCTCAGCCAGGCAAGACCGCGCCTGATCACAACAGGAAGGGTTGTTGAGGTCGGAGCATCCGGCGGGGTAAGCTGGTTGGGAACGGCCTATACCGTTCTTGGTGGCGCATTCATCGGTTTGCTGGCCGGCCTCCTGCGGTGGGCGGCATCTGGGGCGGATGAGCAGGTGCTGTTTCTGTTTGTCG
>WSZX01000354.1 GCA_013139935.1 Ardenticatenales bacterium | reverse complement strand
TTCATACGCTCCAGAATCGCCATCAATCTCTCGTTGCCACCGGCCGGCGGGCGCCAGTCCACCTGAATCGCCTGGGCGCCTTGGGCCACCAGGCTTTCGGCGAACGATCCGAGTCCAACGTTGACGGCTGCCATGGGCTGCTGCAACATGCCAAGCTCCACTGGTTTGATTGGTTGTGCCGGAGGCGTGGCGGCAGGCTGGCCAAGGGTCCGAATCAATCGGCCGGCGTGGCGCGCGGCCGTCTCGTTGCTCGTCTCCACGATCGCCCCCGCTTGCTCGAGCTGCCGCCGTTCACTTTCCAGGTCTTGCGGGTCCTCGTCGGTACCAACCAGAACGGCTACCACCTCCAAGTGTCGTCCCTCCTGTTCGGCCCGGGCACGCGCGCCAGCGATGGCAGGAGCCAGTTCGCTGGCAGGCGCCGGGTGAGCGCCGTAGCCCAGCACTATGTCGAGGAGGATGACCGCTACCTCTGGGTCGGCGGCTTCTTGCTGCAGCCGACGGATACGGAGGTCGTTGTCCATCATCGGATGCAGGCGACCCACAGTGAATTCGTCCTCACCCAGGTCAATGACGGTGTCGGCCTGGCTGACGAGCGAGTTGGTCAGGCGGTACGAGCTGTCCAGCGGAGCGTTCGAGTAGACCGCCGGTATATAGTCCCGCAGCACAAGCATGGCTTCATAAGCGAGCGTGCCGCCGGAAAAGAGACCGCGCAGGTAACGCTGGCCTGACGCAAAACGCTCCAGATTCAGGACTGGAGCGGGTTCAACGTCGGTCTTGACGGCTGCCAACTCAACCGCCAGTTCAGCGGTCTCGTCGAGAGTGGTGGTCAAGTGGACATTACCTCGTCGACGGCCAACATAACCGATGAAATCCACCACTACCGGCTTGCCGGTCAACCGAGCGGCGGCCAGCAACCCGTCGACTATCGGGGGTGATGGCGGCTTTGAGATGAGCACGATGACTCGCGTTGCCGGGTCGCGACTGAGTAGATCAAGCCCCTGGAAAGTCGTCACCGCGCCCGCCTCAGAGGACAGGTCGCGCCCGCCAGTGCCAAGGGCATGAGTGATGCCGCTTCCCAATTGGTGAATCCGGCAGCTCACTTGCTGCAGCCCCGTGCCCGATGCGCCGATGAGCCCGATCGGACCCCGGCGCACCTGATTCGCAAACCCGAGCCCGATCCCGTTGATGATCGCCGTCCCGCAATCGGGCCCCATCACCAACCGTCCGCTCTGGGCCGCCATGCGCTTGAGGGCGCTCTCTTCCTCCACAGTGACATTATCGCTGTAAAGGAACACGTTCCTGCCCAAGCGCAGCGCCTGTCGGGCAACGCCAGCGGCATAACGACCGGGAACCGAGATGAGCACCCATTGGGCCTGGGGCATCATCTGGAGGGCCGATTCAATGCTCTTGGGCCGGTACGCTGCGTGCTGCCCAGAGTCCACCTGGCGACGGCTGGTGAGAAGCTCGTCCACCCGGTCCAGAGCCGCCTGGGCGGCCGCATCGTCCTCTGCCCGAACCAAGACGATCAAGTCATCGGCCGCGGCGGCTTTGGCCCCAGGTGTCAGCAGATCGCTCTGGGCAAGCACGTTCTTGTTGGCGTCAGTGCCCATCACCACCCCGGCGTCGAGGATTCGGGGCAGGGCGGCCAAGGACCGCTGCAATTGCATCAGAACCACAGAGTCATAGTAGGCGCCGCGTCGAATGTCTTCTCCTACAGCTACCATAACTGTCTCCAGAGGATTCGGCCAGCGCAACAGAGCCGAAATGGAGGGGTCTGGTTCCTTTACGAACGGCTCGGGTTATACCATAATCCGGAATCAGCGTCAATCGGGCGCCCGGGAATCTTGCTGACATGGGCTCCGCGCGTGGTCTCCAGTGTCTCGCCGGCCGGTATGGGATGGCTCTCCCCAAGTAGTTGTTCAAAAACAACTTGGCGGTTTTGTGACCGCTCTACCCGTGAATCACCCTTGAAGACGGGAAGTTATTCCTTAACAAGTGCTAAAAGTACTTGCTCAACCCGTTCAGTTGCTCCACGTGTTGCGGGCTGAAACAATCGCCAAAACGGGTCTTGTGCATCTCTGCCTTGCGAGCCATCAACTCCTCATACTCATCATCCTCTACCATTGCCACGCACCGGCCGATGCAGGATTCACCATCCACAAAGCGCCACGGGAAAAAGCCTACCGTGACTCGCCGGTTGAGGATCAGATCAATGTCGCCGCCGAGGCACTCGGCATGGATGATGCCGTGCGGGAACATCTCGATGTGCATCAACTGGTACTTGTCGTCCGTAAAGTACTCGGCGAGCGGAAGGCCGTACCTCTCGCGGAAATGCTTGTCAGCGCTGCTGGCCTGGCGCGGCATCCAGTCACGAATGATGGTATTCATGGGGTGGTCCGCACTTCCACAGTCCACTCCAATCCACCGCAGCTTCTTCTCCTTGGCCCAGACTGCAAACTCGCGATCAGGTCCTGGGTGCATCACCATGTAGCGAATCTCGTCGGCCGTGGGCATGTCCCAGCCAAAGTGGTGGTAGCCGGTGTGAATGATGAGAATGTCGCCTTCCTTGACTTCCACCCGCTCCTCCACCATCTTGGAGGTATAGATGTCATAGTTTCCGCAGGCATCGCTCAGGTCCACCACGGCCGCCTCATGGACCAGAAAGTCGAATTCCAATTGGGCAATGTCTTTGCCCGGCGTGTAGAAATGGATCTCCCCATCCAGGTGTGTCCCCAGGTGGTTGGAGTGAGTCAAAAGTTGGCCATTGGCTCCGTTGGGCGCCAGCCGCTTGAAGTACTTGATCTGCAGCGGTTCATAGGTTGGCCATGGAGGGGTACCGACCCCCAATGGAATGGTCAAATCGAGCATCTTCATGGTATCAATTCTCCTTCACTAGCTAATATCTGCGTCATCGGATTCGTCTTGTGGAAGCGCGAATGAGTCCATCAACGTGCTACATTCCTTTTCGATCCCCTTGATCGCGCCTATCCCATCTGCCGGCCGGGCACACAGCGAGACTGCAGGCAGATTCGGGGACAGTGGACGGGGTCTATCCCGTCCTCAATCCGCCCAGGTCAGCAGCGGCGCCCCATGACCCACCTGCTGTCCGACCTCAGCGTGCACCCTGCCGATAGTTCCATTGCGCGGACTACGGATACGGTTGTTCATTTTCATGGCCTCGATCACCAGCAGCTCATCACCCACACTCACTATCTGGCCCACTTGCACCGAAATCCCGATGATGGTGCCGGGCAGGGGGGCCGTCAGCTGGTTGCTGTCCGTCGTACCATGCTTGCGGGGCGCCGGCGGTACGTGTCCGGGAACAGGAGGTGTACGGGGGGCATGGCCGGAATCCGCGCCGGATGCGGCAGGCGGTTGGGGCTCCGGAATCTCGACGACATCCACCCTGACGGGTGTGCCATCCACCCGAACCTGCACCTGGCCCATCCGGGGATCGCTCAGAACCTCCACCTCGAAGGTCTGTCCGTTCACGGTGATGCGATAGCTACTCATTGCGCGATTCTCCCCCGGCCGCCGGGCCGGAGTTGGCGACGCCGGTGAAAGCCTTGCCACGGGGTTGTCCGGCCGGAAGAAGAGGAAAGCGCCACACCGGTCACATCCGCGATGGGTGACAGCTCCGCTCGCGCCAGAGCCACGGCAATGGCGGCCGCGCGCAGGCCATCCGGCGTTTTCTCGGTGCGGTCCTGGGAAGCCAGGGGAGGCGCACAAGCGGAATTGTCGCCTGATCTACCCGTGGCAACCGCAGTCAGGAGCCGCATGCTGGCATATATCAACCCCATTGCCAGGAAAACGATAACCATTCCAATTGCCGCGACCAGCAATGAGGCTACCAAGGGAACATCCGTCATCTCTCATCTCTCCCCATGTTCAAGCCGTCCGCGGGTCACCACTGGCTCGCACCTTCTCCCCGACCGTCAATCACAACGGCATGTTGCCATGTTTCTTGGGTGGCAAGCTGGCTTGTTTGTCGGCCAGGAAGACAAGGGCGGCGATCAATTTGTCCCGCGTTTCGCTGGGCAGAATCACGTCATCAACGTGTCCGCTGGCTGCCGCCACATACGGGCTACCGAACTTCTTCCGGAACTGCTTGGCTTTCTCGGTCCTCATCCGGCGCGGGTCTTTTGCCTGACGCAACTGCTTGCGAAACAAGATATTCACCGCCCCCTCTGCCCCCATCACTGCGATCTCGGCCGTCGGCCAGGCGTACACCAGGTCGGTTCGGATGTATTTGCTGCTCATCACGATATAGGCGCCACCGTACGCCTTGCGGGTGATGATAGCGATCTTGGGCACCGTCGCCTCAGAGTAAGCATAGACGATCTTCGCTCCATGCCGGATGATGCCACCGTGTTCCTGCTTGGTGCCGGGCATGAAGCCTGGACAGTCCACAAATGTAACCAGCGGTATGTTGTAGCAATCGCAAAAACGAACAAACCGGGCGATCTTGTCCGAGGCATTGATGTCGAGTACGCCCGCCAGAAAGCCAGGCTGGTTTCCAACCACACCGACGACCACGCCGTCGAGTCGGGCAAAGCCTACCACCGCGTTGGGTGCATAGTCGGCATGGACCGCCAAAAAGCTGTCACCGTCAAAGATGGCTCGGATCGCGTCGTGCATGTCATAACCGATAGCTCCGTCGACTGGCACCAGTGAGTCCAGATCGGTGCCCTCCGGCGGCGCTACCGCCGGTGCCGCCGGAGGCGATTCGACATTGTTGGCCGGCAGGTAACTCAGCAGCCGGCGCGTCAGTGCCAAGGTGGCGGCCTCATCGGCAGCCACAAAGTGAGCCACCCCACTCGTCGAGGCGTGGGTCATTGCCCCACCCAGGGTCTCGAAATCCACTTCCTCGCCGGTCACGGTCCTGATCACCTCCGGGCCGGTGATGAACATGTGGCTAACCCCCTCGGTCATGATGATGAAATCGGTCAGGCCGGGCGAGTAGACCGAGCCGCCAGCGCACGGCCCCATCATAACGCTGATCTGGGGGATGACGCCGCTGGCCTGCGTATTGCGCCAGAACAACTCGCTATACCCGGCCAGGCTCCACACTCCCTCCTGGATTCGCGCCCCGACCGAGTCATTCAGTGAGACAAAGGGTACGCCGGAACCCATCGCCAGGTCCAGGATCTTGCACACCTTTTGGGCCTGAACCTCGGAAAAGGAGCCGCCAATGACAGTGAAATCCTGTGCGGCAACAGCGATGCGGCGGCCGTCCACGGTGCCAAAGCCCACCACCACGCTGTCACCCGGAAACTGCTTCTCAGCCAACCCGAAATCAATGTGGCGATGGGTGATATACGCGTCGATCTCGTGAAAGCTTCCCGGGTCGACCAGGGCAAAGATCCGTTCCCGGGCAGTCTGTTTGCCCCTGGCGTGCTGTCTGTCGATCTGCTCTCGCCCGCCCCCTTGCCTGAGCGACATTCGCCTCTGTGCCAATTCAGCGTTGATCTCCTTCGAATTCACGGGCACTCCCTTGCATTCAGTCAAGACACACAGCTCTTGGCTCTCCGGTCGGCCACGCTGGGGGAGGCCGCCCTGGTTTCTCTGGGTGCTTGTGAAATCGGCGACCTAATCCAGAATCGAGATGATTCAAGTCAGGTGCCGGCCGCACGGCAGCCATTATATCTGGGGTCGGCTTGCGTAGCAAGCGCAAGA
>WSZX01000298.1 GCA_013139935.1 Ardenticatenales bacterium | reverse complement strand
TGACGTAATTCTTGACGGTGCCTTCGGCCAAGCTCAAGCGGATGGCGATCTCGCGGTTGCTCAGTCCCAAGGCCAGCGCCTGCAGCACCTCCCGTTCGCGCTCCGAGAGAGGCTCCGGCAAGCCCTCTTCCGGCGGCCGCGCGGGCGGGGCCAATCGGGCGAATTCACTCAACACCTTGCGGGCGATCGACGGCTCGATCAGCGCGCCTCCGGCCGCGACGGTTCGCACCGCCTCGGCCAGTTCGTGACCTGAGACGTCCTTGAGCAGATACCCTCGCGCCCCGGCACGCAACGCTTCAAAGACGTACTCGTCATCGTCAAAAGTGGTGAGGATGATCACCCGGGCCGTGGGCCAACGGTCTAGCAAGCGGCGGGTGGACTCCACCCCGTCCATCTTGGGCATGCGAACGTCCATCAGCACCACGTCCGGACGGACGGCCGCATAGGATTCCAGCGCCTCGGTCCCATCGGCCGCCTCGCCCACCACCTCCAGGTCCCCCTCTAGCTCCAGCAAGGTGCGCAGTCCGTCGCGCATTAACCGCTGATCGTCCACCAGCAGGATTCGAGTCCGTTCACTCACCGGCCGGCGCCTCAGCCAAGGGCAAGGAGAGTCGGAGTTGCGCCCCGCCCCCGGCTCGCGTTTCCAGGATGAGCTCGCCACCCAACTGCAGCACCCGCTCCTGCAAACCCCGGAGACCAAAGTTGGTTTCGGCGGCCGGTCCGGCCGGGAATCCCACTCCGTTATCGCTCACCACCAGAACAATTTGGTCTTTTTGCGGCATGAGCGTGAGCCACGCTTGCTCCGCCTGGGCGTGCCGCTGCACATTCGTCAGCGCTTCTTGCGCCGCCCGGTAAAGCGCCAGCCGCTGAGCTCGGGGAAGGGGCGGCATCTCGTCCGGCGAAACCAGGTGCACCTCGATTCCCGTCGCTTTCTCAAAACTAGACGCCAACTGTCTCAGGCTCTTGCGCAGTTGCAGATCGGCCTCGAGCGGGATTCGCAGGGTAGCCACCGTCTGTCGCAAATCTGCCAACGTATCGCGTAACTGCTCCCGCCCTGTCGCCACCATGGCGGTCGCCCGCTCGGGATCTTGCGGAATCAGGCGCTGCGCTCCCTCCAGTTGCACGGCCGCAACCGTCAGGCGATGACCCAGTGTGTCGTGCATCTCCCGCGCCAGACGGTTGCGCTCCTCCGCAACAGCCAGTTCCTCCACTTGAGCGGCATATTCCTGCAGTTGGGTATGAGCTTTTCGCAGCTCCGCTAACAACTGCTGGCTCTCCTGCCGGGCAAGATTGGCGCGAGCCAGGGCATGGGCAAAGACGCCGAAAAAAAAGTAGCCAGCGGCGTAGAGCAACGCCGACACGAGAGTCTCTGGGCCGCCTCCTGAGAGGATGAGGCCAGTCAACAGTGCGAACAAGCCGATCCAGAGCCATCCCCTCTTGTTGGGTAGCAGGATCATCGCCTGGGCGCTCAGGATGAAGTGCAGCGTGGGAAACAGGGTAGGTTCGGAGGACAAGATCATCAGGGTTGTGACCAGCGCCGTCTGTGTCCCCAGGTAGAGGTAGGCACGAGTCGGGGGCGCTCCCGCCGGCGGTATACGGGCCATCAGGACGCCGAACGCCGCCAGCAGCAGGGCCGGTATTTCCCACCGCACACCTTCCTGGAGCATATGGCGAAGGGCAATGATGGCAACCGACGCCAGAATCGTGTACGCAATCAGGTGGAGCAGTCGCTCCTCGTGTTGCGAAGTGGGTGACTGGGTCATAGTGAGATTGTATCTGGTTTTGGCGGTCTGTTCAAAGGCTGCGGTGATGGTGATACCGGGTTCTGTCCCGTGATTTCCGCCGCTGACCAGACCCGCACCTTCGCGGAGCCTATCCTGGCCGCCATCGCGGGCTGGGAACCACCTTGGAGCGGCGACTCTTGCGGGCCGGGGAGCGGTTGGGAAATCGGCCCGACCATCATTCGAACTTGAACCGCCACATGGCAATTCCAAAGAAGGCGGCGGCCATCCCGATCATGATTCCGATATTGGGCAACACAGCGCCCACGCCGGCCCCCTCGGCCATCAGCTTGATATAGCCGTCAATGGCATGCGCGTGGGGCGTTAGCTGCGAAAGATAGAACACCATCCCTTCTGCCCAAAAAGTGGGATAGATGCAGCCGCCGATGATCATGAGCACAAAGCCCAGAATCGTGCCAGCGTTCCCGGCCGTCTTGCTGGTGCCAAACAGCGATCCAATCATCAACCCCAGCGACGCCGCCGTCAGCGCCAGTGCCAGGGTCAAGACGACGATCCCCACGAGCGAATCTCCCAGGGGCATATTATATAGTACATTCCCCACGGTAAACATCACCAGCACTTGCAGGAACACCACCGCCATGTAGGCCAGCAACTTGCCGGCGATGATCGAGCCGCGCTGCATCGGCGAGCTCAACAGGCGGCGGAACGCGCCCGATTCTTTCTCTTTCAGGAGGGCCTCGGCGACAAACCCGACCAGGAAAAAGGAAAACATGACCGTAAAAGAGGGCGTGAGGTAGCTGAAAGGGTTCCAATCGGCTAGCACCTCTTCCCCCGCCACGTCCTTGCTCTCCACCCGGATAACAGGGTTCTGGCGAATCTCCTGTGCCTGCGCCCAGATGACACCCAACGTCTGCGCCTGGATGGCGGCAAGGGCTCGCGGTTCGAGTTGGTCGTACACGCCGGATTCGACCATCACCGTTCGGATTCCGTACTGGATTTCCCCCAGCATCTCGACACTGGAGGCTGCCTTTTCGGCAATCCCGGAGACGATGCTCGATGCCTCTTCCTCAGTGGGGTCCACAATCAACCGTATCTCGGTCGGCACGTACGCATCGATCTGGGCGCTAAAGCTGGCCGGGATGATGATCGCCGCCGGCCGCTCCCCGTCAGCAACCAGTTGGTCTGCCTCCTCGGCCGTGTCCAGCGCTTCAATGTCCAGCATGGTAATCGCACTCAGGGCATCCGCCACCTGTGCCCCGTACGGACCGCTGTCCTGGTTGACCAGGTAGGCCTCAATCTGCAGCGCGGGCTCCTCGCCCGGACCTGTTTCGCCCACATCGCTGAGCATCTTTTGCGGCCCGCCCATGATCGCGGAAAAGAGGAGCGGCAGCAAGAACAACACCGCCAGAGCACCCTTGTCCTTGAGCAACACCTTTAACTCTTTGCCGGCCATTGCCAAAGCGTTCATCAAAAAGCTCATCTCTGCTCTCCTATCTCACTCTCCTGTCCTATTCTGGGGTGTCTCTTACGAGTCGAAATCAAAGCGCCACGCGCCGATTACCAGAAAGACCACGCTAAAGGCTGCCAGGGCGGCCAGCTCGGCAGTAATGCCGGCCATCCCTTTTCCGCGCAGCAGCAGGCCATAGTACGCTTCGGTCGCCCAGGCGTGGGGTATCACCTTGCTCACCGTGCTGAGGAAGTCACCCATCAGAAACCTTGGCATGAACGCCCCGCCCATCGCCCCCATCACCCAGAGCGCCACCTGGCTGATGCCGCTGATCTGGTTCTCGGTGCGAGCCAGCGCGGCGATCAGAACCCCCATGCTGGTAGAACAGAGCGCCACTAGCAGCGACACCACCGCCAGGCCCAGCAGGTCATCGCCCAGCGTTAGCGGCTCCATCCCCAGCAGGGGCATGAGCAGGACGCCGGCGGCAAAGATCACCACAATCTGCGCCATGGTGGTGATCAGATTCGGGATCATCTTGCCCGCCAGCAGTTCCGCCTTGCTCAAGGGCGCAGCCATCAGGCGGCGAAAGCTTCCCACCTTTTTTTCGTCATAGATCGACTGTGCCGTGGTCTGTGCAGTCAGAAAGACAAAAAGCACAAGCAAGCCGGTGACACTGACCTGCACGCCCAGCTCGTCCTGCCCGCCCAGAAGGTTGGTGGGAAAGCTTTGGGCTATGGAGACCAGCGGGGTGTGTCTAGAGCGCTCGAACTGCCTGCGGGCCTGCTCCTCAATCGTGGTCTCGGTAAAAGCCTGGTACTCTGGCGGCGCCATGGCAGTCATCTCGTCCATCCGGCGAAAAGCCTCCCTCAGTTGGGTTTCCAGTGAGAGATCACGGGTCACGCCGTCAACCACCTCTCGAACCGCGGCCGTCTGCTGTTCGCTCGCTTCCGGGTCGCTCACCAGCTCCAGCACAGTGCGCCGGCCGGCGCCCACGTCGGCCGAAAAGCCGGCCGGAATCGAGAGCAGTCGTTTGATCTCTCCCTGCTCCAGCAGTGCCTCTGCTTCATCCTGGGCGTAGAGCGCCACCTGGATGCCGCCGGTCGCGTTCAGGTCATCAATGAGGGCCTGCGCGATCTCGCCCTCTGCGTCGAGGTTCACCACCGGCAGCGTGATCGCCTCATCCCCTCCACCAATCGAGAAGACCATGCTGAACCCAATGATGAACACCAGAGGGAGCAGGAAAAGCTGGACCAGCAACCCACGCTCGCGCAGCAGAATACGGATATCCTTCAAAGCAATACTCAGCGCGTTCATGGTTTTCTCCTCACTCTCTCAGTTTCTTTCCCGTCAGGTGCAAAAAGACCCCCTCGAGGTTCGGCTCCAGGATCTGGAGCATAGTGATGCGGACGTCGAGCTGGTTGGTGATTTCCAGCACCCCTATCAATGCCTCCTGGGCGCGGTGCGCCTCGATCTTGAGCAATCCATCGCTCAGAGACGCCGCCTTGACCGAGGCGAGGTCGCTTACCTGTTCCACCACCTGGAGAACCCGCTTCCCGGGAACGCCCGCCTGACGCTCGGTGCCAAACTCGCCCAGAGGCCCCTGCACCGCCCCATCGTCAAGCCCTACCTGAATCACGCCGCCTCCCAGGCTTTGGATCAATCCCGAAGGGGTGTCCAACGCAATGATCTTCCCTTCGTCTATGATGGCCACCCGGTGGCAGAGCCGTTCCGCTTCCTCCATATAGTGGGTCGTATAGACAATGCTCGTCCCGGTCCGGTTGAGCGCCTCTACGCTCTCAAAGATGGCATTCCGGCTCTGCGGGTCTACTCCCACGGTAGGCTCGTCAAGAAAGAGGATCTCGGGCTCGTGGAGCAGCCCGGCCGCGATGTTGACCCGGCGCTTCATTCCGCCCGAGTATTTCTCCACCGCATCGTCGGCGCGGTCGGTCAGCTGCACGACCTCTAGCATGGCGCTCACGCGCTGACGCAGTTCCTTGCCGCGCAGGCCGTAGATGCGGCCGAAGAACATCAGGTTTTCGCGGGCGGAAAGCGTGGGGTAGAGGGCCAACTCCTGTGGCACCAACCCGACCTTGCGCTTGGCGGCGTTGGTATCCTGGCTGAGATCCAGGCCGCAGATGTGCACCTGGCCACTGGTGGGTGGGAAGAGGCCGGTCATCATCGAGATGGATTGGGTCTTTCCCGCGCCGTTGGGCCCCAACAGGCCAAAGATCTCGCCCTGGCTCACCCGAAACGAGATGCCACGTACGGCCTCGAAATCGCCGTACTTTTTTTTCAGGTACTGAACAACCAGGACTGGTTCGGACATGATTGCCTCCCTATTTGCTATCTGATCTCTCTTGCATCAGCATACCACCGGCCGGGTCACGTTGAACAGTGCCAGGGGTCACGATGAGGTCACGTGACCACGCCAGGCCGCCCAGCTTTCGCTGATCTGTGGGCGCCGTGTGTGCGCGGCCCGGCCGATGGGCTGCGTTGGGATGGCCGATGAAGCGATTGATTCGGCAGGACGTTGAGCGCTCTGACAAGGAGACGACGCTCAAGGATGGAGTAGCGCGCGATCGGGTCGTTTCGGTGCACGATCCGGAGATACGGCACGGGCGCAAGAGCAGTTCGAAGAGGTTTGATGGACACAAAGCTGCGATCGCGGTCGATGCCGAGAGCCGGTTGATCACGCCGGTGTAAGTACTGGCGGGCAATGCTCCTGACAGAGAAAAAGGCGCTTGAACTGACCGAAGCTAGCGAGGAAAACACGGGCTTGGAAGTTGAAGAGACGATTGGCGACTGCGCTTATGGCGACGGTGGGACGCGCCAGGAATTTGCGGATGCCAATCGCACACTGGTGGCGAAAGTTGCTGCCTACGGACACGGGGAACAGATCTCCAAAGGCGCCTTTCGTATCGACCTGGACGAGATGACGTGCACCTGCCCGGCGGATCAGACAACGAGCACTTTGGTCGGCCGAGGATACCGAGAAGACCACGCCGGGAAGAAGGAGGGTGTTGAAAAAGAGGCTGCGGCGATGGGAGAGAGAGGCGGGGGTGGCGAAGGGGGCGCGAAGCGCCCCCTTCGCCACGCCCGCCAGCTTTCCTTGTGCAGTAGCGTATATCGAGAGGGGACAGCGCCTCGCTTGTTTTTCCACACTCTCAGAAGCACCGTTGCCAGGCACCTGTTCTTGATGCCGTTGTCCGTAGTGTCTGTCCGTTGCGCTCGGCGGAACGGGCGTCAAGGGCAAGGGGAGCAAAGGCAGAACGATCAGGGTGCATCCACGTGCAAGAGGTACGAGCCCCGCAAGACAGCGTAGCCGGCGAGGAATATCGGCAAATGCGACAGGTGGTCGAGCATCGACTGGCACGTTTGGTCCAATCGGGGATTCGGCAGGCCCGGAATTTCGGGCGCAAGAAAACGTTGTTCCAGTTGCTGATGGGCGCCACAGTGGCGAACCTGAGCTGGCAACCAACAA
>WSZX01000493.1 GCA_013139935.1 Ardenticatenales bacterium | reverse complement strand
AATTGATCGGACAGTTCCATTGGTCTCGATTCTTGCTGATGAGTATTTGCGGCTCTGGCCATGTCCTTCTGAGCCATGATCGGAGGTATTCCCTGGCACCAATCATCTGGATGCGCTCGGCTCGGATCGCCTGAGTGGCTGGGGGCCGCTGCCGCTGGTGCTGCCTGACGGGAGGCGCCAGTGATTGCGCGTATCCGGTTCGCATGTGGGTATGCTCATGCTACGTTCGCCCAGGGCCCAATCATCCGCCGCGTCGGCCATCAGCCACGGATGGGATGTCGCCCTCCCTGGCTGCCGGACCCATGGCGCATCCCTGGAGGGCAACCTATTGTACGGAGGCTGTGCGCCGGTGTCAACAACGAGCCCCGAGGGTGTGGAAAAACGTGCTGTCAGATCAAGCGGAGCGCCACATTGATGGAGATGGGGGGGGTATAGGGAGCATTGCTCCCTATACCCCCCCCCGTCTTTGCCTCTCACAGCACGAGTTCCGCGAGTGTGATTGGCTCTGTGGCTGATTTTCGATGCTCTCAGCCCCGAGGTTCGGGCCCCTGTGTGCCAATATTGATGAGACAACTCTGCTCAAGAATATGGGGTAGAATTGGTGAGTAGAGGAGAGGGAGAAAGCTACGGGTAGGAAGGCTCGCTCTCTCTGAATACCAGGCGAGTAGAAAGCAAGCGCTGGCCGGCACTGCTCCTGCAGGGGGTGGCCCGTATACCGCCGATCTGTTCACTTCCCGCCGTGAGGGAGACGGTGTAGGAGATGCCAGGCTCCATAACCATATCGGTGTAGCCGCGTCCCAACTCGGGCTTGAAGCCGGTAATCAAATGGATGGAACCCGCTTCCCACTTGACGGCTACCTCCGCGCCGCTCACGTCCTCTCCATGGCTGCCCCGGACAATGACCTGGAGCAGCGGTTCCGCCCGGTCCACGTCGCAGATCGATTGCCTGGATAACAACCGAAAGATCAGGCGCGGGGTGGCAGTAGGTTGAGGGGAAGGAGTAGGCAATGCGGTCGGTGCGGGAGTAAGGGTCGCTGTGGGTGAGGGAAGTGCGGTGGGCGGGACTGTCGGCAGGATGCTCGCTGGAGTAGCGGGTGGCGTTGGAGGCTGGCCAGGCATGAAATGGGCAACGACTGGGCTGCTGGCCCCCAGCCGGCCAGCGACGATCGCCAGGTATCGGATGGTGCTGACCGGTTTGCCCAACTCGATTGCCTCCTTTGCCAATTCGAGAGTGGCAGCGGCGATATCGGGGTCTCTGAGCCCGGCGAGCCGTTCCAGGGTGGCTGTCCAGTCGTCACTGGCCGCGTAGGCCTCACAGATGAGCAGGAGGTACCCTTTCTTGGCGTCAGCACGCAGCCGGTCTGGCGCTGTGTTGGTGTACTGGACCGGCTCGATGAGCCAGGTGTAGGCGAGCCCGGCGACGATTCCCAGCGCCAGGCCTGACAGGATGGGAAAAAGCCAACGGAGCAGCTTTTTCATCCGTCGTCCTGTCCGGCAAAGGGCTCCATGATGTCGGATCTGACCCCCAGCCGGTCCGCCATGCTTATCAGGTAGCGGATGCTGACCGGATCCCGACCGGCCGCGATGGACTCGTGGATAAGATCGCGCAGCCAGGCGCCAATATCGGTCTCTCCCAGTGCAGCCAGCCTATCTGCCGCTCGTTGCCAGTCCCCATCCAGTTCGTAGGCAGCCCCCACCATCACTGCGTACTCGGACTTGTATGTCGAGTGCAGAGCAAGGATCTCGGTATCGTAATACTCAACCGGCCACACATTCCAGCCCAGGAACAGGCCAATCCCCGCCCCTGCGGCCAAGCCGATCAGCGCTATCAGAACTCTTTTCACTGAAGGTGTAAAGCAAAGGGGCGTCTTCAGCGGGAAGACCGCCCCAAGGCCACTTGCTCCTTTGTCTGTGCCGATTTATAATCCGGCCCAGATGCCGAAGGTGGGAATCGAACCCACATGAGCTAAGCTCACACGAGTTTGAGTCGTGCGCGTCTGCCAGTTTCGCCACTTCGGCTTGACCAGTAGTATAGGCGAGAATCGGTTTTGGGTCAACCTGCCGCATGAATGAGTCTGCGCTCATCAAAGATGCCCAGCGGGGGGATGTGCAGGCGTTCAACACGCTAGTGTTGAACTACCAGTCGCAGGTCTACAACCTGGCCTACCGGGTGATGGGCGAGGGAGACTCGGCCGCCGATATGACTCAGAACGCGTTCATCTCGGCCCATCGCAATATCCGTCGTTTCCGGGGCGGCTCCTTCAAGGCCTGGCTTATGCGGATTGTTACCAATGCCTGCTACGACGAGTTGCGCCGCCACAAGCGCCGGCCCCAAACCTCGCTGGAAGCTCTGCACGTTCTAGATGAGGATCCCACACCATCATTGCACAGCAGGGCGGAGAGCCCCGAGGCGCGCGTGCAGCGAAGAGAACTGGCCGATGCCATCCAGCAGTGTATCTCGGCGCTTCCGGACGATCAGCGGATTGCGGCCGTGCTGTGCGATGTGCAAGGATACACCTATGATGAGATTGCTGCGATCGTGGGTGTGTCCCTGGGCACTGTCAAGTCGCGCCTGAGCCGGGCGCGGGCCAAGTTGCGTGACTGCCTGCGAGGCAAGGGGGAACTTTTGCCCGGCCGTTATCGTCTTGATACCGAACGCACACCGGAAAACTCGGGCGTTGCAGACCGGAACCGGCATATGAATCGCTAAGCAAACCAAACCGATGTTCGACCTACTTACGAATCGCAAAAAGAGGGCCCGGGAGCGCAGGCAAGAACTGCTCTCGGCTTATATTGATGGACAGCTCTCGCCGCGGGTGCAGGCCAGATTGATCGACGAGCTTGAGCGAGACGGCGAGCTGCGCGCGGATCTGGACGAATTGCGCCAAGCGGTGCAGATGGTTCGTGGACTGGCCCGCCTGCCGGTACCGCACTCCTTTACACTTGACGCGGCAACTTGTGGCAGGAGGAGATCGCGCGTCCACCTCTATCCCGTCCTCCGGGCGACCACCGCGGTGGCGACCTTGCTGTGCGTCTTTTTGCTTGTGGGCGAGTTGTTCGTGGTGGGGGCTCCACAGATCGGGGGCCCGGCCCAGTTCGCCGTTGCGCAGCGGCAGGCGCTTGAGAAAGAGGTCGCGGTCACAGTGGAGGTGGAAAGGCAATCGCAGGTGCCAGAGGCGCCGGTTGCCGAGTTCGCAGCGGTAGCGGAACCCGCGGAAGCACCAGTTGCGGGCGCCGAACCGGAAGCGGAACCCGTGGAAGTACCAGTTGCCGAGTCTCCATCTGAAGCAGAACCGGAAGCGGAACCCGTGGAGGCACCAGTTGTCGAGTCTCCACCTGAAGCAGAACCTGAAGCGGAACCTGTAGAGTCACCAGTTGCCGGCATCGAACCTGAGATGGAACTCGAGGTAGCACGAGTTACCAAGGCTGCATCGGAGGAGCGAGTCGGGGAGGCTCAGGCAGATACGGTTGAGGAAGAGAGCGAAACGGCTGAGGAGGGAGGGATCGAGGCAGAAGTGTCAGCCGAGGCGGACGCATTGGCCCTTTCTCCCGCCGCGATGCCGGATGCTGTGACGACCGCGACGTCGCCGGTGCCGGTGCCTGGTGAGGAGGGGATAGCTGCCGGCGACGCCTACCCAGTGGCGCCGGAGCCTGCCCCCATGCTGGCCGAACCCGGCGGCGCGGGAGACGAAGAAGAGCTGGTTGACATGGCCTCCGGGATTGCCCCCTCTGAGCCAGAAGAAGAGATCAAGGAAGGGGAGCCGGCATGGGTGGCACCGCGAGAGTCCGAGTCTCCCGACTGGTGGCTCACCGCCAGGTTGTGGGCGGGCGCATTGGTGATGGGATTGTTGGTCGCCACGCTGCTTGCTCGTCGCTTTGGTTGGTGACGCTGGAGAGCGAGTGGCCCACCAATATCCCATCAACTTTTGCCCGGTGTGTGCGGCGCGGCTGGAGCGCCGGGAAAAGCACGGCGCGATGCGGCCTGTCTGCCCGAGCTGCAATTATGTCCATTTCTGCGACCCGAAGGTGGCTGCGATCACGCTGATCGAGCGCAACGGTCAGGTATTGCTCGCTCGCAGGGCGATGAACCCGGCCAAAGGGCGATGGACGCTGCCAGGGGGGTTTGTGGAGTGTGAGGAAGATCCGCGCGAGACGGCCATCAGGGAGTGTCGCGAAGAGCTGGGTCTCGAGGTGGAGATCACCCGGCTGATGGACCTCTATTATGGCAAGGCGCACGAGGGCGGGGCGAGTATCGTGATCCTGTACGCCGGCCGATTGGAGGAGGGAACAGCGCCTGAGCCAGGTGATGATGTGGATGCAGTCGCTTTCTTTGGCCCCAAAGAACTCCCGGAACTGGCCTTTGCGAGTACGCGCCAGATATTGGCCGAGTGGCGGGGGCCAAGCAACGCGGTTGGGACTGTTTCGGGCGAGATAGGCTTACGGGACAGAGGGGGAGAGCCAAAACGCGACCCCACGGTATGAGGTCGCTGGATCGCTCTTTGATGCCGGTGCCTCCAATGGGAGACAGAGCGCTCCTGCTCTTTCGTCTGAAGCATTGCGCTTGGCCGGTCACTGGCGCTGTGATATACTTGCACCATCTTGTCCCCGTAGCTCAGCAGGACAGAGCAGGAACCTCCTAAGTTCAAGGTCGGCGGTTCGAATCCGCCCGGGGACTCTGGGCCGGCCGCGAGTCAAATCGCTGCGGTCGGCCAGTTCGAATCTTCCTCTCACAGGAGGGTGACCTATGATCCGCTTGCTGGTACGCTGGGCGATCAACGCGATTGCCATCTGGGTAGCCATTCGAGTCATCCCTGGGATTGAGCATACGGGCTCAGGGGCATCCTTGATGTTCATCGCCCTGGTATTTGGCCTGGTCAACGCCCTGGTGCGGCCGTTCTTGACCCTGCTGACCTGCCCACTGATTGTCCTGACCCTGGGCATCTTTGTCCTGGTGGTCAATGCCATGATGCTGGGGTTGACCGCGTGGCTGGT
>WSZX01000452.1 GCA_013139935.1 Ardenticatenales bacterium | reverse complement strand
GAACGTGTTCCCATTATTGCTCAGATTGGTGCTGCTGATACTCGAACAGCTGTGGATTTAGCTCGTCATGCTCAATCGCTTAGGGTGGATGCGGTAGCTAGTATACCGCCATTTTATATTCCTACTGATGAAGAAGCTATATATGAACATTTTAAAGAAATTAAAGAAGCTGTCGAACGAGGCCTTTGTCCACTGGGATGAGGACGATCCGGCCAAAGTACCTGAAAGCTGCGCCAAGTGCCACAGCGAGGGCGGGTATCGCGACTTTTTGGGGGCGGATGGAACAAAAGCGGGCGTGGTAGATAGCAGCGCGGCCATCGGGACCTCGGTATCTTGCGTCGCGTGCCACAACGACGCGGCCGCCGCCAAGGACAGTGTGGTCTTTCCGTCCGGCGCCGAGATCACCGGCCTCGGACCCGAAGCCCGCTGCATGGAATGCCACCAGGGCCGCGCCTCTGGCGTCGGGGTGGACGAAGCTCTCGCTGAACTCGGCCTCCCGGATGACGACACGCCCAGCGAAGAGGTGCGCTTTACCAACATCCACTATGCCGTTGCCGCTGTCACAAAGTTCGGCGGCACCGCGATGGGCGGCTATCAGTACGAGGGCAAGTCGTATGACGCCGAGTTCACTCATGTCGCTGGTTATGAGAGCTGCGTGGACTGCCACAACTCGCACACGCTGGAGCCCAAGATAGAGGAATGCAGCGTATGCCACACCGGCGTTGCCGATGCGGACGACCTCAGGGACCTCCGGATGGAAGGCTCCGAGGCCGACTATGACGGCGACGGAGACACCGACGAAGGCATCTACTATGAGATCGAGGGGCTGCAGGCGATCCTCTACCAGGCGATGCAAGCCTATGCTGGTGAGGTAGCGGGAACTCCCATCGCGTACGAGGCCCACTCCTACCCCTACTTTTTCGTGGACACCGACGGCGACGGCGTGGCCGCCGAAAAAGAGGCCATCCGCGACAACAGCTACAACGCCTGGACCGGCAGTCTGGCCAAGGCAGCGTACAACTACCAGTTGTCCCTGAAGGATCCCGGCGGCTATGCCCATGGCGGCAAGTACGTCATCCAGCTTCTCAGCGACTCGATTGAGGATCTGAACCCTGATCTCTTGGCCGGTACCCACCGGATCGATCCGGGCCACTTTGCCGGGTCGCAAGAGGCATTCCGCCACTGGGACGAAGACGGCGCGGTGAGCAGTTCGTGCGCCAAATGTCACTCTGCCGACGGTCTCCCCTTCCAGCTAGAGCACGGGGTGCAGATCGAACAGCCGCTCGCCAACGGGCTGGACTGCGCCACCTGCCACAACGACTTGACCACCTACACCCGCTACGAGGTGGAGGCAGTCGAGTTTCCCAGCGGAGCTGAGCTCGACACCGGGAATCCTGACAGCAATCTCTGCCTCAACTGCCACCAGGGTCGCCAGTCGACACCCAGTGTCGACGCGAGAATCGGCGATGCCGACGATGATACAGTGGTAGAGGGGTTGAGCTTTGCCAACGTCCACTACTTTGCCGCCGGCGCCACCCTCTTTGGCTCCGAGGCCCAAGGGGCCTACGAGTACGCCGGGAACGAGTACCTAGGCCAGTTTGGGCACGTGGCCGCCTACACCAACTGCACCGAGTGCCACGACACGCACGCGCTGGAGGTGCGAGTAGAGGCCTGCGGCGTCTGCCATGCGGGGGTGGAGAGCGAAGAAGATCTCGCCGCCATCCGGATGGACGCGACGGACTGGGATGGCGACGGCGACACCGATGAAGGCGTCGCTGGTGAGGTCGAGACCTTGATGGATGCGCTGTACGCAGCCATGCAAGAGTACGCCACTGCCACGGTTGGCGTGGGGGTCGTGTACGACTCGCACCGGTATCCCTACTTTTTTGACGACGCGGGTGAACGGTTCACTACGTGGACACCGAACCTGCTCCGAGCTGCCTACAACTACCAATACGCCCAGAAGGATCCTGGCGCGTTTGCCCACAATGGCAAATACATGATCCAGGTCTTGTACGACTCTCTGGTCGGCGTTGGGGGCGACGTGTCCGGTATTGTCCGCCCCGAAGTGGTTGTTGAATAGCAACGTGGTGTTCTTGTGGCCGTCCTGCACTGTGGGGTACGCCCATATTGGGCGTATCCCAGGATGAGTGTATCCCATCTTGTACAGTGCACGTGATTCACGGTTCAAGAACGGCAAGTCGTCTCGTGACAAGAGGTGATCGCAGGGGCCGGCCACCGGAACATGATATGCAGG
This sequence comes from Ardenticatenales bacterium, assembly GCA_013139935.1. Taxonomy (GTDB): domain Bacteria; phylum Chloroflexota; class Anaerolineae; order Promineifilales; family UBA4811; genus GLR113. Next base: position 1,841 of record WSZX01000452.1, on the reverse strand, counting down.
ACCGGGTGCACGGGAGCGCCCGGTCCTGTGTTTTGAACTGAACTGCCGGCTTCCTCCCCACTCGGTACCCGCCAGCCCCCGGCAGCACAGCTTGCCGTCTCGTGAATGGACAGTACAATTGGGCCTTGTGGTTCAAACCGGAACCGTGTTTCCGATTGACACTCCGACCCGGTTCTGCCTCCAGTGGATACGGCCGGAGATTGCATCCATGTCTGGCTTGCTTGAGTTTGGCCCGCTCGACAGGAACTGAAAGCACTCATACTACTCGTCAGGGCAATGTCCGGTCTATTTGACGCTCGCATCACGCACGTCTACCTCGTCTACGGCCTGGGCTTTTACACGCTGGGCCTGGCGATCGCCTTGGAGGTCGCCCGGATCACCGATCGCCGGTTTGCGCGAGCTTTGCGCTACCTGTCGGTCTTTGGCTTCGTGCACGGTACCCACGAGTGGGTGGAGATGTTTGGACTGATAGGACTCGACGCCTATCACTTTGTCCCGCCGCCGTGGTGGGGACTCGGCCGGTTGATTCTGCTCTCCTTCTCCTTTGCCGCGCTGGTGGGCTTTGGCGTGAACATGCTCTACACCCCTCCCGCCCGACCCTCAGCCGGCCTCTGGGGCACACTGGGAATGGTCACCTTGTTCGCGGCCGGCGCGATCGCATTGGGCGTCAACCTGCAGGGTGATGACTGGCTCCGGGCAGCAGACGCCTGGACGCGGTATTCCCTCGGAGTTCCGGGCGCCCTGTTGGCGTCGGCCGCTCTAGTGACCCAGTGGCGTTCGCTGCGCCGGGCCGGGTTAGCCGGCTTTGCCAACGCCTTTCTCTGGGCGGCGATTGTCTTTGCCCTGTACGGCCTCGTGGGACAAACCATTGTCCGTCAGAGCGAGCTATTCCCGTCCAACATCATCCACACCGATAGATTCCGTGAGTGGTCGGGTTTCCCCATCCAGATTCTGCGAAGCATATTTGCAGCGCTGATGGCGCTTTTCATCATCCGAGGGTTGCGCGCGTTTGAGGTAGACCGCCGGCGGCGACTGGCGGCCGCACAGCAACAGGCCCGGGATGCAATCGCCCGCCGGGACGCGCTGCGTGGCGAACTGTTTCGCCGTACCATCGCCGCTCAGGAAGAGGAGCGAGCTCGGTTGGCGCGCGAACTGTACGATGACACGCTCCAGGTCCTCACCGGGCTCTCAACCGGGCTGGCGGGGACTGAGCAACTGATGGTCGCGAGCCCAGTGCAGGCGCGCGAGCAACTGGCACGCCTGGCGTCCATGAGCAGCCACGCCATCGACGAGCTGCGACGACTGATCCTGGATCTGCGACCGTCCGTGCTGGATGACATGGGACTGGTTCCTGCCGTGCGCTGGTATGCCGAGGCAATGACGGACCGGATGGAAGCGACGATCGAGGTCACCGCCGACTGCATTGATCGCCGCCTGCCTGGACCCGTGGAAACCATTCTCTTCCGGATCGCTCAAGAGGGACTAAACAACGTTGCGAATCATGCCCGGGCGGAGCGGGCGGCCGTGCGACTGCAGTGCGACGAGGAGACCTGCCATCTAAAGATCGAGGATGACGGTGTGGGCTTTGACGCGTTCGCAGTCCTTCAGGTGACGCCTGCATTGCCGGGATGGGGATTGGTGGGCATTCAGGAACGGGTGGCCTTGGCAGGAGGTAAGTTCAGGATCGAATCCGCACCGGAGGCGGGAACTACCCTCCACGTAACCATTCCGGTCAGCTTTTCCCAGGACGCGCCAGATGAGGAAGTGGTGATATGAGCGAAAAGATCCGAGTCATGCTGATCGAGGACCACGAGATGGTCAGAGCCGGCTTTCAGATGCTG
>WSZX01000106.1 GCA_013139935.1 Ardenticatenales bacterium | reverse complement strand
ATCGGCCGCCCTCTTTACCTCCTCTACGCTGTCGCCCTGGGTTTGGGGCTCGGCCGTTACCCGGTGCCGGCGTTACTCCTCCTTCTCGTGGTGCAGTTCTCCTTCTGGGCAACTGATTCCCTCTCGGCCGTTGCCTGGATGGATATCTTGGGCAAAGCGCTCCCAGAGGCAGAGCGTGGGCGGATGATGAGCATTGCACAACTGATCAGCGGCGTATTATCCATCGGTGCGGGCGTCATGATCGCCGCCCTGTTGAGCGCGGACGGTCCCCCGTTCCCCCACAACTATGCGATAATTCTGGCAGCAGGCGGCATCTCCTTGCTGCTTTCGCTGCTTGCCTGTGGTTTCCTCGTTGAACCGGCCGAGCCGGTGGAAGAGCAGCGGCCTGCCTGGCGAAGCTATTTTCCTCAGCTACTGAGCACGCTGCGCCAGGACCGTGGCTTTGCTCGCGTGATTGGGGTGCAGCTTCTGGCCGGCTTTGGCGGGCTGGCAACCGGTTTCTACATCCTGTTTGCCATCCGAGAGTTGGGGTTTCCGCCCGAGACCGTCGGACTGTTCACGGCCGCACACACCGCAGGCCGGATCATCGCAAGTTTGGGCCTGGGAAGGCTAAGCCAGCGCGTCGGCAGCCACCGCGTGATTCAGGTAGCTACCGCGGTCAGCCTGACTGCGCCTCTGACCGCCCTGGCATTGTCCTGGGCAGGCGCAGGGTCGGGCGCTGCGACGATCGCCACATATGCCTGGGTCTATGTGGTTATTGGCGTCGTCGAAAGCGCCGGGATGCTTGGTTTCATGAACTATGTTCTCGAGCTTGCCCCGGCCGGCCAGAGGCCGACCTACATCGGCCTGTTCAACACCATCAGCGGTGTATTGGTCTTGTTGCCAACGGCCGGCGGCTTTCTCCTGGGAGTCACCTCTTACAACGTCTTGTTTGCACTCACGGCCGCGGTTCTGGCTGTGGCGCATGTGTTGAGCCGGCGTCTGCCCCCGGCCCGCCAGGCCAAGAAGATGCTGGCGGCAGATCCGGCGACATGGCCGCGAAAGAAGTTTTGACCGGGGCTCGCGCACCCGGCCGTCAGGGAACCCGAAAATGGCTGCGCTACTACAGCGCTTAGCCTGGTGGCGGACCGGTGGGTGATGGCGCCGGACAGCACGGCCCGCACCGTAGTGGGCTACACGACGCGGCTATGGTTGGATCTCCACGAGCGGCTATTGACCGGGGAGCGCCTCGGCCGGTCAAGGTTCTGACACGACAGAAGTGATTTTGCCTCTCCAGTATACCCATTGCCCATCCGGCTTGTCGTACGCTGCCACAGCCGAGGTTGGAATGCGCACCCCATCGTAATTGCGATGATCGGAGAAATCATAATGCCATGGTGCTTTTACGAAACCGGCCGGCACGTCATAGTACCTCTTGCCGGATGCCCGTATGATATCGCCGTCTCCGTCGAGTTCGAAACTGACCGAAACCTCTTGATTACCAATAGTAGCTCGAACTCTGAAAGCACTGTCGTTCGTGTCTTTCCATTCTAGTTCTGGCAGGGTAAGAGCAAACTGTGGAATCCATGGCAATTCGGCCAGGCTGCGGACCAACTGCATGGCGAACACCTCAGGGTCTGTACGACCCCCCATGGGGATGATTCCCCATAGTTTCGATCCTCCCCATCCTCTTTCATCATCATGACCATCCTCGGCGATGACCCACACACCAGGAGCCAGTTTGACTCGCGCATTCCACTAAAAGGTGAATGGTCGTCTCTGGTAGCGAGTTCTGGCAGCAAAAGACATCCATTTTCCTCGAATATCGATCTCCCCTTCCTGACAATTGGAGATTGTTCTCGGTACAGGAGCATCTGAAGGAAATGAGCGGTCAAGCCAGCGACGAACATTCGCCGGTAAAGCGGAACGATCGATAGTCATAATCGATTTCTCTCCCCAGATCTTTTGATGCGACCTGAACTGTCTCAGCGGGCGGATGCGAAACCATTCTAGCCAAGGGGGGCAGGATGTCAACTGCAACAGCTATGGTATTGTCGGCCACTTTTATTGCAGCCCAGACTCAATAGCGCTATAATCGAGTCGAGGCCAACCTCGCGTCCACAACTGGGGCAGCCGCCGGTCAAATCCATCTGGCGCACTCTTGGAACACACCCCAATCGGACGCGCCGCTGTCTTCTGTGCCAGGTGCAGGCTTGCGCAATTGGACCTGAAAGGATGGCGTGTCATGAAGCAAAACCGGATCTTGAGCCTGTTGGCGGCGTTGCGTCGAGGCCGCCTGCGGCCCCTACCGGCGCGATCCGCCTGCGAATCTGATCCACGTGCCCATCTGCCGCCTGAGCGAGTTTGGCCTCTTTGAGGGCCGCTTTGGCGTCTATCTGCCGCTCGCGCTGAGGTAGCACAGGTACGCCTGGCAAGTGCACGAGCGGCTCGAATCTGTCACGGTCTCGGGCTGCTCGCCGTAATCGACTGGGTGCACCTCCATCAAGCGTCCGTCTCAAGTAGGCCTCACACCAGGAACCCCAAAACGCTCCTCTCAAACCACCCCCCCCCTCTCATGAGACTGCCTTGCGGACCGATCAGCCTGGACCGCAGCATCTCGGGAAAGCTGAAACTGCCGCGCAACAACTCGGTTGGCAAAGCAAGAAAAAGTGTACTACAATTCTCCCCACCTTGTTAGTAGCAGAAGAACGGCAGGCCTGGCAGGCATACAATGACTGATCGCATCCCAAACTACCGTCGCAACATGATTGCCTTTCTGGGCGACTATATCGGCTTTGCGCTGGCCATGACCCTGACCAGCACGACGGCGATTCTGCCCGATTTTGTTGGACGGCTGACCGACAGCCTGGTGGTGGTCGGCGTGTTCACGAGTGTGAGCACCGGCGCCTGGCTGTTTCCCCAACTGATCTTTGCCCGTTTTCTGATCACCAAAGAGCGCAAAAAGCCCTACGTCATCCTCGGGGGTGTAATCGGCCGCCCTCTTTACCTCCTCTACGCTGTCGCCCTGGGTTTGGGGCTCGGCCGTTACCCGGTGCCGGCGTTACTCCTCCTTCTCTTGGTACAGTTCTTCTTCTTTGTCACTGATTCCCTGGCGGCCGTTGCCTGGCTCGATATGTTGGCCAAAGCGCTCCCCGAGGCACAGCGCGGGCGGATGATCAGCATTGCGCAACTGATCAGCGGCGTATTATCCATCGGCGCAGGGGTCATGATCGCCGCCCTGTTGAGCGCGGACGGTCCCCCGTTTCCCAACAACTATGCGGTGATTCTGGCAGCAGCCGGCGTCTCCTTGGTGCTTTCGCTGCTTGCCTGTGTTTTCATTGTCGAACCCACCGAGCCGGTGGAAGAACAGCGCCCTTCCTGGTCAAGTTATCTGCCCGACCTGTTGAGCACGCTGCGCCAGGACCGTAGCTTTGCGCGCGTGATCATGGTGCGGCTGTTGGCCGGCTTTGACGGGCTGGCAACCGGTTTCTACATCCTGTTTGCCATCCGAGAGTTGGGGTTGCCGCCCGAGACCGTCGGACTGTTCACGGCCGCACAGACCGCCGGCCGGATCCTCGCAAGTTTGGGCCTGGGAAGGCTAAGCCAGCGCGTCGGCAGCCACCGTGTGATTCAGGTAGCTACCGCCATAAGCCTGACTGCGCCTCTGACCGCCCTGGCGTTGTCCTTGGCAGGCGGCAGGGCCGGCGCCGCGACTATCACCATATACGCCTGGATCTATGTGGTGATTGGCGTCGTCACAAGCGCGGGAATGCTTGGTTTCATGAACTATGTTCTTGAGCTTGCCCCGGCCGGCTCAAGGCCGACCTACATCGGCCTGTTCAACACCATCAGCGGCGTATTGGTCTTGTTGCCAACGGCCGGCGGGTTTCTCCTGGGAGTCTCCTCTTACAACGTCTTGTTTGTGCTCACGGCCGCGGTTCTGGCTGTGGCGCACGTGTTGAGCTGGCATCTGCCCCCGGCCCGCCAGGCCAGGACGATGCTGGCTGCAGATCCGGTGACATGGCCGCGCAAGAGGATTTGATCGGCGTTCCGGGTCAAGGGCCCGGCCGTCCGGGAACTCCAGCGGCAAGGAGTGGGAGGCGACCGGCGCGGCACCCGTTGTTGTGTTCGCAGGCGGCCGCATCCGGGGAGGGAGCGCAGATGCACAAGCACGTGGGAAACGCCGCGAGGATCTTCATTCTTGCCACCTGGCTACTATTGCTTGCCTATTTCGTTCTGGATGTGCGCCTGCTCCCCACTTTACGAGGAAGCTGGACCTGGAAAGGGAGGAAATGACCATGGGCAGAGTTGCAGAGGAACTCGTTTTGATTCCCGGCGGTGAGTTTCTTATGGGCTCGGATTCAGAGGGAGATCACACCCCGGCTCACACGGTATACGTTGACTCCTTCTACATGGAAAAGTATGAGGTGACCAACGCGCAGTATCTTGAGTTCTGCCAAGCCACAGGGCACCGACAACCAGAGTTCTGGGAGATGGATGAATTCCGGAGTGGTCCTGACTACCCCGATCATCCGGTGGTTGGAGTGAGTTGGCATGATGCTGCCGAGTATGCAGCATGGAGGGGCAAGCGGCTGCCGACCGAAGCAGAGTGGGAGTATGCGGCCAGGGGAGGGCTGGTGGGCAAGAACTACCCCAACGGCGACGCGCTTGATCCATCCGACGGGAACTGCAACAAGTCAGGCAAGGGAGGTTCGGTGGCGGTGGGCAGCTATGCGGCAAATGGTTATGGTCTGCATGACATGCAGGGAAACATAGTCGAGTGGGTGTGGGATTACTACGATGCGGGCTATTACTCGTCGAGTCCGATGTCGAATCCGAGGGCGTCGGAGCCGGCAAGGTTCCATGTGATCCGCGGGGGCGGTTGGCACTCGGGTCCGTATTGTAATAGGGTGTATTATCGGAATGCGCTTCCGGCCAATTGGGTAGACTTTAATGTGGGTTTCCGCTGTGTCAAGGAGGTGGAGGCACACAAGGATCCTGGCACAGCGGGCAAGTTGGTCTGATTGTGCGGTCTAGCTGGGGGGTAGACAGAGGCCGCCGTGCGCCTGCAGAATCTCCTGGGCAATGCTCAACCCCAATCCTGTGACCGGTGTGTGCCCCGATTCAGCTGACTTCCCTCGGTAAGAGCGGTCAAAGACTCTCTCCTGCTCTTCCCGCGACATACCGGGGCCAGTATCCCCCACGACGATTGTGACCCAGTCCTCCCCCTCCCCTTCGACAACTCCCGTCTCGACCGCCACCTGCCCGCCGGCCGCGCTTCTGGCTGTGGCGCACGTGTTGCCCGGCCCGCCAGGCCAGAACGATGCTGGCTGTAGATCCGGGTGACCAGCCGAGGCTGCCGACCCAGAGGATTTGACCGGTCCTCAAGGTCGCCCCTGAATTCGAGATCGCTGCGGTATTACCGCGCGCAACCTCGCGGCCGACGGGGTGAGCGCAGTGGGCCAGTAGAGGGAGGCGGGCGGGTCGGATCGCTGGTGGACGCCGTGCGAGAGGTCACCGCTGCGGAGGAGGGACGGGCGATGGCCGGCCTGCTGGCGTTGTGTTGGCAGGGGTGTGAAGAGGAGGCGAGGATGCACTGGGTAATCGGGTGCCGGGCCGTTCTTGGAGGGGGGCCGGTCCTAACCACTCCCGGGGCTAGCGGTTGAAACCGGGGAGATATGGAGTACAATGATAGTGGGCTAATCGGCAAGTGAACCTGATGACCTCGCCCACCCGCCGGAGCGAATCAGCTATCGAAGCGGACGTCAAGGCCAAGGTGAGAAAGGTTGAGGATGGAGGACTTGGCAGGCAGCAGAATCGAAATGTCTGAACAGTTGCAGATGAACTGGGCACATCACTGCAGGTGACGATGAACGCGAGAATGCCGCATCCCCAGAATCCCGCGAAATGTCCAAGCTTAGGGCATTGTGTGGCCATCACTCCACATGTTCGCTCCCGATACTCAATGCGTTTGCCGTGATGCAAATCGCCTCAAAACAGGAGGCTCATTGTGTATGATCTGATTATTATCGGTGGAGGTCCGTCCGGTTCATCTGCTGCTAGAATTGCTGGCAAAAGCAATCTGGATACTCTTTTGATCGAGAAAGAAAGTTTCCCTAGATATAAACCTTGCGGAGGTGGACTTTCTGAACAAGCGATGTCCTATCTGGATTTTGCTGTTCCAGACCACATCCTTGAAAGAAATGTATATGGTGCCAGAGTACATTATAGAAATTGGAAGATCGAACAACAGAAGAAATATCGAATAGCTGCCACAGTATCTCGAAGTGTATTTGATGGCTATTTGCTGCATAAAGCAGAAGAAACAAAGATAAAAGTCAATTACTCGGAAAAAGTACTGGATATCATAGAACACCAATCTCACGTTGATGTAATTTCAGACAAAGATACCTATAGAGCCAAGTTTGCGATCATTGCTGAAGGTTCATCTGGAAAACTGAAAAACACAATAAGAAGAAAAGACAGAGAAAACGAATTTGCCGTATGTGCTGTCACCGAGATACCTGCCAGCAATCAAGAAATCGATGGGTATATTTATGATTCGATCGATATTCATTTCGGAATAGCAAACTTGGGTTATGGTTGGGTTTTTCCACATGAAAGATATTTCTCTGTTGGAATTGGTGGTTTGGCTCAAGACATGTCACAACCCAAAAAAGTGCTGGCTGAATTTCTAACCCATAATGGGTTCAATGAATTTGATGTGGACGATTTCAAAGTTCACACAATCCCAGCAGGTGGTATCAAAAGAAAACTCTATGGAAACAGAACAATTCTAGTCGGGGATTCTGGTGGGCACGCTGATTCTTTCCTTGGCGAGGGTATCGCCTATGCGATAAGGTCCGGCCAAATAGCTGCGGAAGTGATTCTGAGGAACTTGAACGATAATGCTAAAGTCGATTTGCACAGCTATAAAGACCGATGCCAGAAGGAATTTGGAGACAATCTGAGATACTCGCTTATCTTGTCAAAATTGATGCACAAGTTTCCTAATGTGTTTTTCAGAATTCTCGCCTCTCAGAGTACTGTTTTGAATAAATATCTGGAAGTTCCAGCAAAAAGAATTTCGTATAAAGAGTACATTAAATGGTTGGTTCCCCGCGTACCAGTTCTTTTGGTTTCCAGATCCAAATAGCTGCTGGGCCACATAATGTT
>WSZX01000041.1 GCA_013139935.1 Ardenticatenales bacterium | reverse complement strand
CATGCGCCAGGTCGGACCGGTCGTGAATGCCGCGGGGGGGCGCATGAGTTATGAGCACGTCCAGGTAGCGACCATGTTGCGCCTTGTTGATCAGCAGCCGGGGAACCATCCGTGCCAGTTTCAGGGCAATCTCGCCGTCGGTGTACATGCACTTGCCATCGGGCCGGTACCGCATGCAGCCTTCAATCCCCGCCACCAGCAGGCCCGCTTGGTGAACCACCCGGCCATCCACATCCACGCATCCCTCTGCACGCTCTGCCACCCGGCCACTGCTCATGTGATAAGGGCGATCATCGTGGTTGCCACGCACGTACAGCACCGGCACACCGAGCATGGTGACAATGTACTCTAAATAATAGAATGGCAGATCGCCGCACCCAAAGACTATTCTCACATCCGCGTAATTGCTGCGAACAGCGGCGCTGTATATCTGCTCCTCCACCCGGTCGCAGACGGCAAGCGCTTTCAGTGTCATCACCGCACTCTGCACAGCCGCGCCATCAGCAGCGCATCGACGTACTGTCCATCCCGGAAAGAAAAGGCTCGACACACCCCCTCGGTGTTGAATCCGTTCTTCTCATAAAGCCGAATGGCCCGCCCGTTGTCGGTATAGACCTCCAGTTGTATCCTAGTCAGGCCGATCCAATTCTCGGCCAGGTCAATCACCGCCGCCATCAGCGCCGAGCCGATGCCCATTCCCCAATAGTCCGAGTGCACCATCATCCCAGCATGGCCCACATGCGAGCGGTGGTGTTCGTCGCGCCTCATGCCCGCGTTCCCCACCACCCGGCCGTCCACCTCTGCGACCAGCGGCCAAAAGCGGGGCGGCGTCCGCTCCCGTACTCGCTCCCGGTTCCAGTCGGCCGAGGGATAGGGTATTTGCATCGTTCCCCAGCAGACATCGGGTTGAGACCATATCGCGTGGTATGCTTCCCAATCATCAGAGCTACCGCCCCGGATGCGAACGTCCGGTTTCGATCGCGGGGAGGATTGGGGATGACGGCCGCCCGGCTCGACCGATCGCGAGGCGGCGGCGTCACCGGAGAGGCGCGCCAGGATCACCTCATCCACCAACTCCCCGGCAACTCGGACGCTTTCACGCAAGCGCGCTTCCTGCACAAAGCCCAACGATCCAAAGAGAGCAACCGCCGCCGAGTCCGCGGCCGGAAGGGTGACGTCCAGCCGGCGCTTGTTCCACCACTTTTCCGCCACCTCTACGGTCTCGCAAAGCAGCTTGCGGCCGGCATCGCCCGCGAGATCCGGGTGTTGTTCCAGCGTCAGCGTGGCACAATGCTCCCTCCGCCCCGATCCCAGTTGCAGATTCGTGCGCGCCACCACACTTGGGCCATCCGCCAGGTGCGCCACGGCCACCAGAGGCCAGGCACCTTTCTTGGGCTCTGCCAGTTCCTCTCTGACCCAGTCCGGGCGGATGTACGGCAGCGCCCCCGGCGTTGCTGTCCGGATGGCATACAAATCTTCCCAATCCCCCGCCTCCTGCCCGCGTATCTCAATCGTCTCGTTCATTTCGATTTGGCGGAAAAGCGCCTGACCAAACACCTGGGCCACCCCTGACCGGCTGTTTGAAACGCGAGTCCGCCCAGAGAGGCTTTTGCCTTGGTCGGCGCCATGCTGGCGAACTCACATCCCGACCGGCCGGTCTCGCTCTCTGCTGCACAAGGGGTCCGAAGCGATGAGTGACAAGGTGGGCATCGTGCCATGATGCGTCCTGGTGGAAAGCCATACCATAGGTAGCAGAGCTGACACGCACGCATTTTACCAAAGTCACTCCCGGTTGCCCACCGGATGAACTTGTGCTACCATGATATCCACTACTCGTACTTGTTCAAGGACAACCTGGCGGTTTTGTGACCGCTCTACCCGTGAATCACCATTGAAAACGGAAAGCTATTCCTTAACAAGTGCTTTGTGACCTTTGTCAAGAACACGATGCCACCCTCAATGATCATCACCTTGGTCGGCCTGGCCGCCTACTGGTCAGTCCTCTTGCTCAAGAAATCGCCCAAGGGGCATCGAGCGACCAACTTTCTCGTCTTTACCCTGCTGGGCGTGATCACCACGGAGAGCTTTGTGCTCGGCTTTGGCGCTTTGCGGCAACTGATGGCCCGGCCAGAGTACCCCCTATTCGTCAATTCCAAGATCGCGATTCTGACCATTGGCGGACCGGTGAGCTGGATTGCCGCCATCATGACCTTTGCCGCGATCCCGCTGCTGGCGGCCCGCAAGCCGCTGGGCTGGTGGCTCGCGCTGATAGCCGGCCTCTCGGTTGCGGCCGCCGGTCTGCCCACCCACTTTGTCCGGCAAGCCACGGCCGACTATTTGATCGGCGCAATCATGGGCATTGTTCTGGCGGCGATACTGTTGGTACCGGTCGTCAAGCAACGCTTGCTTGGTACTTTTCAAGAACCATCGGCGGTTTTGTGACCGCTCTACCCGTGAATCACCATCGAAAACGGAAAGTTATAGAGTGTAGAAAAACAAGCGAGGTGCTGTCTCCTCTCCAGTTCCGCTGCTGCACACACCCCCGCCTCTCTCTCCCGTCGCCGCAGCCCCTTTTTCAACACCCTCAAGTTATTCCTTATCAAGTGCGTGGCGTGAAAACATTGGCATAACCATAGGAGATTTACCATGAAAGAAAGAACAAAAGCAGGCGGAGTGATTTCACTCATCGGTGCGCTGGTTGGCATCGTAGGGGTCTCTGTCGCCTTTATGCTGGCCTATGAGCCCATGATGGCGGCCGAGGTAGCGGCCGGCCGGCCGGATGAGGAGACCATCGTCCAATACGTGATCCCGTTCCTCAGCGACATCGGCATCATGGCCGGGGCGCTTTGGGCCATAGCCGCCTATGGCTTTTTCAAGCGGGAGCGCTGGGCCTGGACGTTTGCGATCACCGCCAACGTCATCAGCCTGCTGACCGGCTTTTTCGCCATGATTCCAGCCGCGAGCCGGGGCCTCTTCCCGCTCTTTCTGATCGTCTTTGTGCCCAATTTGATCACCTATCTCCTGCTGCTGCTCCATGTCCGCCGGGTGGAGACCAAGATCGTCGTGATCAGCCTGCTGTCCGGGATCACCTTTGTGCTCGCTTTCATGAACGGCGTGGCCAGCACGGACAAGATAATTCTCAACAGTGGACCGCTCTTTGTTGCCGTGCAGCGGCTCAATTGGATCGCTGCCATTGGCTGGGCCGTCTTTACCGTGGCGCTGCTGACAAAAAAGAGCTGGGCTCCTCAAGTTGGATTGGGTGCAGGCTTGCTCACCCTCACGGCCGAGATTCCTCTGGCGGTGGCAACCACCATCGAAGCAGGTCGCTTTTCCATGTTCTCCCCGGCGCCCCTGCTCGCCGCGCTCTTGCTGCTCATCCTCTTTTTTATCCCGGTCGGAACCAAGGCGGTATCCCAATGGCTAGACTCGAAATCGAAACCGGCGGCCGCGTAACGACGCCGCCCGCCGCAAAGTGCTTGTTCAATAACAACTTGGCGGTTTTGTGACCGCTCTACCCGTGA